>JBHWRK010000049.1:0-4265 GCA_043426715.1 Trueperella sp.
TCCGACGCGAGGAGTAGGATTGCCGCGTTAATCAAATCCGAGAGGGTCATATGTACGTTGCTAAACAGCATTCGATGAGCGAGGCTACAGCGCTCGGCGCATCTTTTTGGGTGCGGGCCCGCCCTTCTGCGGTTGTTTCAGGTTGACGCGGGTATCGATCTCGACATGTCCTGGTTCGGGTTTTCGTCTCAGTGATGCTCTCGTTGTTCCCCTGTACTCCTCGCTCGGTAAGTACGCATAGATTTTTCGTGCCACGAGTGGGGTGGGGGCGTGTGGAATGGAGTGACGAGGACGTTGGCGTGTCAGAGATCCTTCAAATCCAGTCGTTGCTGATGTTCGATACGAGCGCGCGGGTGGTGGAGGGATCCTCTCAACGGTGATGACTGTCCGAGCGCGGCAAGCTGACGACACCGATGTCCGCGCCGTCCCGTCCCAGGTACGATCTTGGGCTATTTCAGACCTTGGTAAGGTGAAATGAATGCCGATTGATCACGTAACCACTGAGGTTTTCCCCTCTTGCGCAATCCGACGCGAGGAGTAGGATTGCCGCGTTAATCAAATCCGAGAGGGTCATATGTACGTTGCTAAACAGCATTCGATGAGCGAGGCTACAGCGCTCGGCGTCGCGCGCTCCATCGGCGTCGGCCAGCTTGTGTCCGTCGGGGACGGAACGCTCAATGCGACTTTTGTGCCCTTTAATATCGTCAACCGCGATGGCTTAATCGTTCTCCAAGCGCATCTCAACCGCGTGAACACCCAATGGAAAGACGTTGGCGAGGCGATGATGATCGTCCAAGGTCCCAGCGCACACGTCGCCGGCACCGACTTCCCCGCTGAACGCCGCGAGCAAAAACTTCCCACCGTTCCCACCCTGAACTACGTCACAGTTCATCTGCGGGGTACGCTTTCTTTCCACGACGACGACGAGTGGAAGCGTTCGCACCTCACCTCACTTGTGGATCAGTTTGAGGGGGAGTGGCGCATTGGGACTCATTCATCCTACGAACTCGTCAACAATGCGTTAGTGGCATTGGTGGGCGTGGAGTTAGAGGTCTCCGATGTCATTGGAAAGGCCAAGCTCGGTCAGAACATGTCCCCTGCTGATCTCCAGTACACCGCCCAACACCTGCGCGAACGTGATCCAGATGGTTCTTCGGTGGCGGACCTTATGGAGGAGATCGCGTTGCCATGGGCGGAGGATCGTGCCAAGCGAATCGACGATGCCCGGGGCGACCGAAAGCCCCTATCCATCGCAGGTGGGCTTGCAGAATAATCACTCCAAACGGCGGGTAACGGCTCAACTACACAGTCTTCCTAGTCCGGAAATAGGTTAAAAGTGCGCCGTATATATGTGTTTTGGTGACGAGCGACGCTGGAATAAGACACGGTCGTTGATACCCGTGGACCCGCGTTGGCTACGTGTGCAGTGTTGCGATGACTCATTTGACGATGCTTGAGCAACCGTAGCGTCGGCGAACAGCTGGACACGCGAAGTTTTGGGCGGTTACTTCATAGAGGCGTAGTTTGTGGCCCCTTTCGTGTGTGTGGGCCGCGGCAGATCTTCCGCGTACTTTCGCGTAGGACGAATGATTGACGCGGGCGCCATTTTTGAACGGTAAGATGGGGGGTGGAAGCGTGCGCGTGCACGTACCCTCGACGAGAAGGAATTTTATGGTCTACAAGTTGGTGCTCCTCCGCCACGGTCAGAGCACATGGAATGCTGAAAACCTCTTCACCGGCTGGGTGGACGTCCCGCTGTCGGAGCAGGGTGTGGAGGAAGCAAAGCGCGGCGGCAAGCTGCTAGTTGATGCAGGCGTCATGCCTGACGTGGTGCATACCTCGCTCCTGCGCCGCGCTATCACCACTGCGGATCTTGCACTCGATGCGGCCGACCTCCACTGGATCCCGGTCAAGCGCAACTGGCGACTCAATGAGCGTCACTACGGCGCGCTTCAGGGCAAGAACAAGAAGGAAATTCGCGACGAATACGGCGATGAGCAGTTCATGGAGTGGCGTCGCTCCTTCGACGTTCCGCCACCGCCAATCGAGAAGGGTTCTGAGTTCTCACAGGATTCCGATCCGCGCTATGCGGGCGAGCCAATCCCTGAAACCGAAGCCTTGGCGAACGTGATCGATCGCCTCATGCCTTACTGGGATGGCGAGATTGTTCCGGATCTGAAGTCCGGCAAGACTGTATTGCTCGCGGCGCACGGTAACTCGCTGCGCGCGATCGTCAAGATGCTCGACGACATCTCAGACGAGGATATCTCCGGTCTGAACATTCCGACCGGCATCCCGCTCTACTACGAGCTGGACGAAGAAACCATGAAGCCCGTCAAGAAGGGTGGCCAGTACCTCGACCCAGAAGCGGCTAAGGCTGCCATCGAGGCTGTGGCGAATCAGGGCAAGTAACCCGGCATGTAACTGGGAACGAAACTCGGCGGGTAACAGTGCATGTAAGGCTCTCGTTGCAACGAGTTAATCTCCCTGGCATGTGAAGATACATGTGGGCGGGTCTGCGCTAGGCGTGGGCCCGCCTTCCTGTTGCTCGATCACGCCTTTGCCCACAGGTCCTGGTTGAATGGCATCGTTCTTATATGACAGTGGTCCGTACGAGGCCACTGTCAGCCGTCTAACTGCCATGTCACTGCGGGAGCGCGCGTCGCATCCCATGAGTCGTGTCATGCACGACAACGTGCCGGTCACAGCTAACGATTCCAAATTGTGTGGCGTGGCCTGTGGATGGATCCGACGAGTGGCTCAAAAATGCAGGTAGCTGGCGCAGGCGCACCGTCGTGGTCAAGCCTAAAACTCTTCGATTTCGCGGCGGGCCTCGTCCTCGGGTTCCATGCCGGTTACGAGGAAGCGCATGCGGTGAGCCACCGACACGCCGTGATCGCCGAATCGCTCCAGATAGCGTCCCAGCAGGATGACGTCCACGACCTCCTGACGCGTCAGCTCAAGTGATTCGTCAAGTGCGAACTCGAAGGTCTTGGCGTGCAGGTCGTCGAGCTCGTCGTCTCCGGCGATTATTTCATCAGCAATGCTAAGGTCCTGCGTCTCCACAAGTTTGGCTACTAGATCGCCCACCTGCGCTGCCTTTTCGGCCATGCGCTCGAAGAGATTTTGCACCTCGCCCGAGGCCACTGTCCTCGGAAACCGGCCACGCGCCACGTACGCCACGTGCCGGGCCAGATCGCCCATGCGTTCCAGAGTCGCGCTTAGCCGCAGTGCGGAGACCACCGTGCGCAGATCGCCAGCCACCGGCGCTTGCCGAGCAAGCAGGGATACGCCCATCTCGTCGATGTTGCGCTCGAGCATGTCGATGGTGTGGTCGGCGTCGATGACGCGCTCGGCCAGCGCCAGATTCGCATCCTTGAGCGACGCGGCCGCACCGTTAATTGCCTTGGCCGCCGCTTGTGCCTGCAACACCAACGTGTCGGTCAGTTCTTTCATTTCCAGACGGAATTGTTCGCGCACCCGTATCTCCTTCGCCATCGGCGCTATACCGCAGGCCGGTGTGAGCCTGGTCCTCAGAGTTTTACTCACTCAGGTAACCACACGCATGTAAACAACTGGCACCGCAAAGGTTAACAGCAGGAATCGTGCGAGTTGCCTGAAGTTTGCCGGTTAAATCTTAAGAAAACTTTTCGTCTACGCTAGAACTATGGCAGACGGAGTAGCTTTCGGCCTGGGCATCATCCTAGGCGTTTTAGTGAGCGGCGTGGCCCTCGTGGCGTACTGGTTTTCTCAGCGCATGTGGGGCCAAGTCGGCAAGTCTGCCGCCGAGCCCGTGGACAATTTCGACGTAGAGGCGTTGCTCGCTACCATCCCGCAGTCGCACATTGTTCTCGACGCCGATAACACGGTTCTGAGGGCATCCTCCATTACCTACGCCTACGGCCTAGTTCAGAAAGGTCATCTTCGCGAGGAGCTCAGTGAGCTCGTTAAGGTGGCGCGCGAAGAGGGCGAGGTGTCGCAGCTTGAGTTACGGCTACCGCGCCGCGACGAAGATGCCCCCGACTTGCGGCTGTGGGTACGAGCCACACCGCTCTCCGGCGATAACGCGCTCATTCTGTTCGAGGACAACACCGAAAAGCGCCGCCTCGAGGAAACGCGCCGTGACTTTGTGGCGAACGTGTCGCACGAGTTAAAGACGCCCGTCGGCGCAATCGGCCTGCTTGCCGAGGCTATCAACGAGGTGGCCGACGAGCCCGAAAACATCCGCCGATTCTCTCGCAAACTCACGCGCGAGTCCGAACGGC
>JBHWRK010000050.1:0-4812 GCA_043426715.1 Trueperella sp.
GCCAGCCACGTATGTGTCTCCCGTGTATTCAACCGAGTCAGTCGATAGGACAACCTCCCACGTGGCATCCTCGATCGTTTCGGGGACGACGAAGTCGAGATCCTCCTCAGAGGCGTTGTACGCGATCAAGAAATCGTCGTCAACGACCTTGTTTCCACGAGGATCGGGTTCCGCAATGCGGTCGCCATTGAGATAGACCATCACCGACCGAGCAAACCAGGTGTCCCAGTCCTCATCGGCCATTTCCTCGCCACTATTGACGAACCAGACGATATCGCCACGTTCAGATTCGCCACCGCGGCCGGCGGCTCCTTTAAAGAAACGACGACGACGGAAGACCGGGTGCTCCCTGCGCAGCGCAATAAGTGATTGTACAAATCGGTGGATCTCGATCTTGTCATCATCGAGTTCCCAGTCCATCCATGACAACTCGTTATCCTGTGCGTAGACGTTGTTATTACCCTCTTGGGTGCGCCCAATTTCGTCACCGTGCGAGATCATCGGCACGCCTTGAGACGTCAGCAACGTGGTGAACATGTTCTTGATCTGCCGGATACGTAGCTCATGAATCTCCGGGTCGTCAGTCGGACCTTCCGCTCCGTGATTCCACGAGCGGTTGTTATTTGAACCGTCCGCGTTGTCTTCGCCGTTGGCCTCGTTGTGCTTCTCGTTGTAGGACACGAGATCGCGCATAGTGAAACCATCGTGAGCCGTGATGAAATTGATCGAGGCAAAGGGGCGCCGGCCCGAGTGCTCATTCAAATCAGACGAGCCCGTCAGACGCGAGGCAAACTCCGATAGTGTTGACGGTTCGCCACGCCAGAAGTCGCGCATCGTGTCGCGGTAGTCACCGTTCCATTCGGTCCATAGTGGCGGGAATTCGCCAACGTTGTAGCCGCCTTCGCCAACATCCCACGGCTCGGCAATGAGCTTGACCTGAGAAATAATCGGGTCCTGCTGGATGATGTCGAAGAACGACGACAGCTTGTCTACTTCGTGAAGCTCGCGGGCGAGCGTCGACGCTAGATCGAAACGGAAGCCATCAACGTGCATGTCAACAACCCAATAGCGCAACGAATCCATGATCAGTTGCAAGCTATGAGGGGAGGACATGTTCAAGGAGTTGCCAGTGCCGGTGGTGTCGAAGTAGTGCGCTTTATCGTCCTCAACGAGGCGGTAGTAAGCGGCGTTGTCAATTCCTCGGAATGACAGCGTAGGACCCATGTGGTTGCCCTCGGCAGTGTGGTTGTAGACAACGTCAAGGATGACCTCAATATCAGCCTCGTGGTAAGCCTTGACCATCGCCTTGAACTCTTCGACTTGGGAACCTCGTTCTCCCGATGACGAGAAAGTGTTCTGCGGAGCGAAAAAACCGATTGTGTTGTAACCCCAGTAGTTTGACAAACCCTTCTCAATCAGCGAGGTGTCGTTAACGAACTGGTGAACCGGCATGAGCTCGACGGCGGTGACGCCCAGCTCCTCTAGGTACGTCACCATTGCGGGGTGAGCCATACCCATGTACGTGCCACGCAGCTCCTCGGGGATGTCCGGATGTAGTTTGGTCATGCCCTTGAGGTGAGCCTCGTAGATAACCGAATTGTGGTATTCGTGCTTCGGCGGGCGGTCGTGACCCCAGTCGAAGAATGGGTTCACAACAATGGAGAGCATCGTGTGGCCGAGGGAATCGAGCTCGGAGCGCTTGGCGTGATCGTAGAAGTCGTAAGAGAAGTTCGCCTGATGATTCTCGACCTCTCCTTCAATCGCCTTGGCGTAGGGATCAAGGAGAATCTTCGAGGGGTCGCACCGGTGACCATTGTCGGGATCATACGGACCGTGAACACGGTAGCCATACCGCTGCCCGGGCCGGATACCCGGAAGGTAGCAGTGCCACACGTAGGCGTCGACTTCGCGCATCTCAATGCGCTCCTCATTCAGGTCGTCGTCAACGAGGCATAGCTCGATCTTGTCTGCCACGGAGGAGAAGATCGCGAAGTTCGTGCCGGTGCCATCGAAGGTCGCACCGAGTGGATAAGGTTTACCTGGCCAAATTTCCATGCCCTAAGACTCTCATGTTTAGTTGACAAGTTCGTAAACCAACGCGGGCATACGTGGTGATTTTCGCTAAACTCCCGCGGTTCGTGCGCGGGCGCCGATATTCGATCAGCGTCGCAACGAGTGCGCGATCAGTCGAATTTCATCTGGAGGTGGCCACGCTGGCGCTCGAGCCGGCCCAGCAAATTTCGGCCTGATTCCGCAGTAATGTGGGCCGCGACGATTCGAACGAGCACCTGCACGACGAGCGAGGAGGTATTTTCGTCTGCGTTTTCGGACCACGCCACCAGCTGTTGAAAGTTGTCGTCGATTGCTTGGAATTGAGTTGCACGTAAAGTCTTGGCTGCCTCGAGTTCGCCCTTGCGCCACGCGTCTTCCTCGGCGCGAGCGTCGCGGGAGCTTTGCGCGATAAATTGCTCAACATCCGGGTTCTCGAGCCATGCGTCCCACTCGCGAGTGAGCTCGGCCAAATCATCCTCTGCGCTAAATCGGTTCGATCGGCCGGCGAATGCGCCAAGTGCACCGATGACGTCCTTGGCTTCGAATTCATCACCGAGCCACGCCGTGGCCGCGCGTATTTGAGGCGCAACGGCATCTGCTCGTAGTTCATTCACGAATTTCGAGGTGGGACGTTCAAGAACGCCCGCACAAATGTCCCACATTGCCGCTCGGTCTGCGGCCGTGTTAGCCATGAGATCGTAAGTTTTCTGATCCGAACGCGCCTCGCTGCCGGTGTTCTCCAACTGCTTGTCAGAATTCACTGCCCCTCCTCGTACATGTCCCAGATTCCGCTAGTTAGAGTTCCAAGCGTCGAGCAGTTGTGGCAGACACCGCGTTCGTGGGGCCCTAGCGGGCGGCCACACTTCATGCACTGTTGCTTGGGCACGTGTGCGAGGACGCGCACACCTCGCCCTGGGCGTCGCGGGTTAAGAGCGAGCACATTCTCGGGACACATCGTCACGCACTCACCACATTCGACACAGCGTTCGGGGTCAAAGACGAGATCTTCACCTGTAAGTGCCAAAGCACCTGCGGGGCAGATCTGCGCACATACATCACACGCGGTGCACGAACCGGTCACGACTACGGAAGGCAAGAGCGGATCGGGGTGTGCGGCAAGGTAGACCTGCCGGGCCGATGCTCCCAAGCGCACACTCGCCAAGGGGTGTGTGGCGTCGCCCCGCCCGTCTTCCCGGTCGTTCGAGAATCCCATCAAAAATAAGTCTCGGCGGGATAATGCGGGTGCCGGACGATCGGTCTTTGAGCGCTTCCGGAATTTCCACCGCGTCCGCGAGGACCGCGTCGTATCCGAATCCGGCGCGTCGTCGTCGGTGGCGATACCTACGTTCTCAATTGTCACGATCGCACGTTCGTCGGTTCCTTGGGCGAACGTACGAGCATTCTTGAAGACCGTGACGACGTCCGGAGTAAGTTTGGGGCACATCGCACAATCGGCAGTTTCGAGTCGAGCACCGCCACCGAGCAACGCGCCCGCCGCGATTACCTCGGCGTCAACGCGTGAAAAGCATTCCACTGTGACGCGCGCCGAACTCGCACCGGAATCAGCCATGTCGCATTTGACAGCCCTGCCGGCGGCAAGTTCTTGTGCACAACCGACTGGCGAGTATGTTGGGGCCAGAGCGCCAGCCGGTGGCGACTGCTCATCGTGAGAGGTCGCCACCGGCTGGGGTCCAAGCGCGTGGTGCTCGTCGGTCATTACACCTTCTCGAGCTCAATCCACGTGTCGAGCTGGGCAGCACCGCCACCGAGCGGATCTGACATGCCACCACCACCAACGAGATCTTCCCCAACAAGGAGCTCATTCACGCCGAAGCCGCTATCGCGCGGACCGGCGTAGCCGAGTTCTTCCTTGCCGGGTACAACCTGCTGGACGGCGTCGCCATGACCGTACTTCTTCGGTGGCGAGACGATTTCGCCGTCCACCTCATACGGTTTCGATCCATATTGGGTGTGGCCCATGGTGGCATCGGCACCAACAACGCCCGGTCGAATGCCTTCCGTCACCATTGCCACCGCGTCGATCTCGCCGGCGGGTGACTTCAGCCGTACCTTGTCACCATTCTCAATACCGCGTTCCTTGGCGTCAACGGTGTTGATGTGCAGGTAGTTCGACGGGCGCAGTTCTCGAAGCCACGCGGCATTGACCGTGCGGTGCGTTCCTTGCGTCCGTGCCTTCCACGAAATCATCTTGAGTGGATAGCCCTCATCTGGTCCGGGAATCGGCGAGCCGTCTGCTCGTGTAATTTCACGCAACCGTGCCATGCCATCGAAGAACTCGCCAGTGATCGGATCTTTCGCAGCAGACACGCGCGGCTCGTAGAACTGGCACAGGCCTTCGTAGCGGTACTTCAGCCATTCTGGATTGTCGGCGTCGTACCCATTTGCGCGGTCTTCGCCGTGGCCTTCGAAACGACCGCCACGGTTGAGAACGTAGACGACCTTGGGCCACTCTTCATCGGTGACACCCGCCTTCCATGTCTCGACATCGAAGTGGTCCTTCAGCACCTTATTGCGGGTGTCTTCGAAGATGCGCATCTCGTCTTCGTTGGCGTCCGGAACTGCATCCCCGCCGGAGAAAGCAACGTTGGCAGCTACCTTCATCCACAGGTCTTCGTAGGTGTTCCAGTGTGCGCCGTCGCCGAATGCATTTTCGCCGATACCCGGAAGGTTCATGGCCTTCGCGATCTCCATGTAGGTGACCTCGACGGGGCGTGGTCCCTCGAATATACGCGTCACAGG
>JBHWRK010000051.1:0-3169 GCA_043426715.1 Trueperella sp.
GGTGTTCTGTCATCCACGCAGCGCGCCCCATCAGAACAACGGGCAGGGCCTCGTCGACCTGGTGGACACCCTCAAGTTTGCCGGTAACGAGTTCGGCAAGGATCGAACCGTAGAGCGGTTTCTCGACGCCAAGGCGACGAAAGTGTGAAACCGCGTTCGGGGAGGCGTACAGAACTTCTCCCTCGAAATTCACATGGATAAGACCATCGGATACGCGCGGCGTACCGTGCCGGTAGCCAGACGGTGAGCCATCAATCGGGAAACTGCCCTGCTCGACCATTCGGCACAAATCAGCTGCCATCGATTCGTAATTCGCCAACATCTCGGTGGGCACCCGGTCCCCTCTCTGAGAGGCGACCATCGCCATCACGGCGACGATACTCTTGCCGTGCCGAACCGGGACGAGGCGAAGATCGACCCGAATGTCGTCGTCGGAAAACATCTGCTGAGCACCCGAATGGAAAACTTCAAACAGCCGTTCCTCAAACCACGGCTGCGGGCGCCCTCCCACGAAATCGGACTCGTGGTTCGTGGTCGCGGTGCTTGGCCGGGCTTGGGCGGCAACGATCATTTCGTCGTCGTCAGCAACGTAAAGCACGAGGTCTGAAAACGAGATGTCCGCAATGATTTGCCAATCGCCCGTGAGCTGATGAAGCCAGTCCCGCTGAGCAGAACTGAGCGTGGAGGCACGATCCAAAATACGTGAAAGCGTTGACACACTCCCACAATAGTGATTAATCGTGTTGAATAGGAAATATGAATTTCGAATCTGAGACTAGCTATGTAGGCCCACTCGACCTCGTCCTCGAGGTCCTTGGCTCCGAAGAACTGTTGCGTCAGCGCGAAAAAGCCGCGGGCGCCAAGGGGCAGGTGAACTACAGTGGCACGCCTCGCGATCACACGTTCAGTGTGCAGGTGCCCAACAACGAGTTGCCGTCCGCGGCGCGCTCGTTCATGCCAAACGGGCTGACAGCGGTGCTACACGGCACGGTCAAGGAGCTCGACGAGGCGGGCAAGGTGCACGGCGCAACGTTGGTCTATGACATCGCCGTGCAGGGTGCGCCAGCCAGCGGTGGACTCAGATTCATCTTGGCAGACAGTGGGGCTACGACACCCGCGAAAATCATGGGCCAGATCAAGGTGAACGTTCCATTCGTGGGCGGGCGCATCGAGAAGTCCGCCGTGGAGCACTTCGAGAAAATGCTTGCCCGAGATACAAAGATCGTCAACGAGGAGATTACGCGCGTGCGAGCCTCTCGCACTGAATCAGGAGGCGAGGTCGCAGATACGGAGGCAACTCCGGAGCCAGATGACACCGGCAATGGGGACGCTAACGGCACCGAATACTGACGAAAACCGTCCGTGGAGGAACACGGCGCGAAATATTGTTCGGGCCTTCCAGCGGCAAGCGCATATAAAAAGCTGATTCGCACACACTAATTGCGCGTTCTCGGCATTGCCGGTCACTTGGTGGTGCCTGCCTCGCTGGTCGGCTCGTTCGCGGCGGACTAACGCGACGATCGTGGTTAGACTTGGCACATGGCAACGATCAATCGGCAATACGAAGATCTCCTCAACGATGTGCTGAACAACGGCACGAAGAAGACGGACCGCACGGGCGTGGGCACCTTGTCTCTATTTGGACGGCAGTTGCGTTACGACCTCGCGAATGAGGGTTTCCCGCGGATCACCACCAAGTTCGTGGCAATGAAGGCAGTCAAAGGCGAACTGTTGTGGTTCCTGCGTGGTGATACGAACATCAAGTGGCTCAAGGATCGCGGCATCACGATTTGGGACGAGTGGGCCGACGAAGATGGCGAACTTGGACCAGTGTATGGCTACCAGTGGCGCTCGTGGCCCACTCCGAATGGCGAGCATATTGACCAGATCTCCACTGTCATCGACCAGATTAAGAACACGCCCGACTCACGCAGAATGCTCGTCTCAGCCTGGAACGTAGCCGATTTGAACGACATGGCGCTTCAGCCTTGCCACGCGTTCTTTCAGTTCTATGTGGCTGACGGCAAGCTCTCCTGCCAGCTCTACCAACGTTCAGCTGATTTGTTCTTGGGCGTGCCGTTCAACATTGCGTCGTATTCGTTGCTCACTCATATGGTGGCCCAGCAGACCGGTCTTGACGTGGGAGATTTTGTGTGGACGGGCGGCGACTGCCACATTTACACTAACCATATTGACCAGGTGAAAGAACAAGTCGTGCGCGAGCCCTACCCATTCCCCGAGTTGGAGTTGAATAAAGCGCCCTCGATTTTCGAATACGACATGGATGACATTTTTGCCTCGAAAGGCTACCAACATCATCCGAAGCTCACGGGCGAGGTGGCTGTCTGATGCTAGGCATGATCTGGGCGCAAGGCCATGACCGTGCGATTGGCAAAGGAGGCACAATGCCGTGGCACGTGCCCGAAGACTTGGCCTTCTTTAAGCGGATGACGCTGGGGCATCCGGTGATCATGGGGCGCAAGACGTGGGAGTCGCTCGACGCCACATATCGCCCGCTGCCAGGGCGCCAGAACATCGTCGTCACACGAAATCCTGCCTATTTCTTAAACGGTGCACTCTTGGCCGAAAGTATCGAAGATGCCTACGACATGGCGCGTCTCTCGGCAAAAGCCGCAACGGGCGAAGAAGACCCACTCGTATGGATTATGGGCGGCGCACAGATTTACGAAAACGCGCTCGAGCTTGCCGACGGCGTCGTGGTAACGGATCTCGATATCGACGTGCCCGATGCCGACTCCTTTGCCCCCATGGTTCCCTTTGACTGGGAAACTGTTGAATCGGATCCCGACCGGGGATGGCACACCGCTGACAGTGGCTTGCGCTACCGCATGACGGTGTACCGGCGTAAGCGGTCAGGGTTCAACCCGGGCCCGATCGCCGATCCCAACCCGGATAATCCGGCCAAGTCCGAGACCCTTTAGTCCAAGACACAGGAAGCAGTCGGCGCCCCACGCGCCATTACCGTTTCTAGCCGAAGAGTTCGTCCATCGGTTTGAAGTCATCGAAGAGCTCGCGAGCTGCTTCTACATCCGATGTTACTTTCACCCGTGGAGCCATCGGCTTGGCCTCATCGAGTTCTGGCTTTGCGGCTCCGGATGCGGTGCCGTGCTCAGAACCAGCGTCACGGAGGTCGCTCTCAGCCAACTGG
>JBHWRK010000052.1:0-7067 GCA_043426715.1 Trueperella sp.
CGCTCGATTACGAACTACGGGCGCTCGGTCTCTCGTATCGTTTCGTTCAGGTAGCCTCCTGTTGACCGAAGAGCTCCCGGCGGGCCGAGCGGTCGAAGCAACGCGAAAACAGGTTCAGTACGGTTCATTTGACCACGAAGCCTGATATAGACGGACATTCGACCGTCGAGGGATTCATCGTGCAAGCGAGGGCTTCTCGGTATGCCCCACGCTATTCCCACCAGAGCATTCTCATCGCCACTAAACGATCTTGACGAGCATGTCGCCCTTTTGTTCGAAACCTTGCTTCTTAAAGTAGGCGGGGTCGGTAATTGCGGTTGCAGGAATCTGGAGCTGAGAGATGCCGTCGAAGAGTTCCTCGTTGGAGTATACGAAGTTGCCCGGCGTGAAATCTCGGAAACGATCGGTCACGAAATCAAGGACCACTCGCCCGTCCGCGCGAACGCTGAATAGCCCGATAATCTCCTCCTCGTGCATAACGAAGAAGTTCCGTGCGCCTTGCAGATCCTCCCGCTTGAACGAAGGGTACGCCGATTCAACCGCAGTTCCATGCCTCATAAGAAAACGCCCAACAAGCGCGTCATCCGCGCTAGCTTCCACCACCGCGTAGCCTCGCTGCTCGTCACCCTGCTGGCTGAGTCGCCACAACCAGTAGATGTTGATCAGGACGATCGCACCGTTCATCGCGGCGTAGGGCCAGATCCCGAAGTACGCATTGTAGATCGTGGCGATGAGTGAGCCGAGAAGATTGAGCGTTCGGAACCTTCGGACGCTTGGAATCATCAGCGATACAACAACGAGGACCGATCCGGCCCAACCAAAAAACTCCCACATTGACATTAGCGGCTCCGTTCGTGAATGCGCCTCCCCCAGGCACCAAACATTTGACAAAGAGCTATCGTAACCGAAAGCCAGGCCCGTTCATGCCCATCCTGCAAATCTTGTTCGAGCACACTGAGATTAGACGTGAAGCCGCTGTGCGCTATAAAATTGTCCCAACAGATGACCGCCACCGATCGGACGTCCTTAAGCAACATCCCGATTCTTGAAGGCAAGCCAGCCGGCAATCCCAACGGCGATTGCGAAGGCGGCAAGTGCCGCCAGGCCCGGAACGTCCCATCCGTTTGCGAGCGGGCGGTTCTTGTATGCCCAGGCCATCGGTGAGAACCAATGCATCCACTCCCACTCATCGCCCATCGAACCAACCGCATTAAGCAAGAATGCGCCCACTGCCACGCCCGCGCCAGCTCCGTTCGCGGTGCTCCGCTTTCCAGTGAAAGCCCCGGCAGCGTAGGCAGTAACGCCACAAGCCCCGCCTAATCCCAAGAACGCAAGGAGTTGGGGCAGGACATTTACGGGGTCGATTGCCATATCGGCCGTCGAATTCCACACCGCGAGCGAGGCGCCGCTCACGGCCGTGAGGATTGCGAGAAGTACCAAAAGAGCCAGACCGCGACCAGCGTAGACCTGCGCCCGAGACACCGATCGTGCCAAGGCAAGCTCTAGCATCCCCGATTCTTCATCGCCTGCAATGAACGCTGCTCCGCGGGTGATGCCAAATGCCATGAGGAGGACCATGCCGATCAGCCCAAAGAACGTGCTTTGAGCCCATCCGGCGCCCGACGAAATATCGTTGAACCCGAAGGCGTCCAGGAAGCCGCCCGGCATCTGGCTCAACATTTCCGTCATAGCGGTCGAGTCGGCGTAGGTCTGGTAGACCGAGAAGTACACGGACATCACAACAACACAGGCCACCGAATATGCCGCGAGCGACTTCGCCGATGACGCGATCGCGTACCGAAAGAGTGCGCTCATAACTTTCCCTCATAAATATCGATCACCGACTGGCTAAGATCGGGCTCAGTGTATGTGAAGTCGTCGATTTGAAGTTGCGCGAGCAGTGCCAACACGCGGCCTGTCTGGCCCGTTGTTGTTCCCTCGAGCAGCACACGATCTCCGACGTCGGTGGCCGTAAGCTCAAGTCCGGATTGTGCTATCGATTGCTCGACTTCGCTGAGGTTTCCCACAACGACAGCACGTAGGTGGCGTACAGAATGTTCGTGGAGTTCGGTGAGGGTTCCTTCGCGGACCACCTGCCCGGAGCGCAAGATGGCGGCTCGGTCCGCGACACGCTCAATTTCAGACAACACGTGCGAGGACAGGAAAACAGTTGAACCGCGTGCGTGAACGTCGGTGACGAGCTGAAGGAACTGCTCCTGTACAAGTGGATCGAGTCCGGACGTCGGCTCGTCCAAAATCAGGAGTTCTGGGCTGTGCATGAAGGCCTGAACAATGCCTAGCTTCTGCTTGTTGCCCTTCGAGAGTTCGCCAATCTTGCGGTTTTCATCAAAGCCGATAAATTCTGAGAGTTCGCGAGCGCGCGCGATTGCGTTGTCTCGGTGGACGCTCATACCCGCCCAATAGCGAATGAGTTGTGCTCCCGTCAGGTTTCCTCCGACGCGGAACTCGCCCGGAAGGTAACCAATTCGTGCGCGCAGGTCTGGTCCACCAACCAGAGGGTCCTCGCCGAGTACACGGACGTTGCCTGAGGTCGGCCGGACGACGTCGCACAGAATCCGCATGAAGGTGGACTTACCGGCGCCATTGGGGCCGATGACGCCGTAAATCGTTCCAGCGGAAATTGACAGGTTGAGGCCGTCAAGAGCCACCACATCGCCGAATCGTTTCGTCAGATTCTCGGCTACGACTGCGTGTTGAGCCACGTCGTTTCCCCACATTCACTCGGCCATTGTTCCGACTCGAGTTTATCCCGCACGGGCAAGCTTCACTTAACGGTCTAGAACCGTATCTGTCGACGTGCAGCACATCCGTGAACAGATTGACGCGCCGAGTGCTTGTCGCCGTACATGCGGCCCCGTGGTTATAACTGCTCACGATCGAAGGCCTCCTCATCGCGTTCGTCACGGTCAATGCCACGAATAGATTCATGGATGTTGACTGTTCTGCGCTCCGTTGGGGCACATAAGCCGAGGGCGCCACGAAAGTTTGCACGTTCTATCCCCACCCGAAACGAATTGGGAACAGCTCGGTAGATATCTCAACGTCAGCAGACATTCGGTTTCATCGTGCGTGAGCTCCACGGACGAGGTGTGATGCACGCTATAGTTACTAGGGATAATTGAATAATCCGTTGAGGGCGAGCGGGAGAGCGCTCAGGCAACGAAGGTGCAAATGCTCCCCGGAATTCCTCAGGTTCACGTACCGCTTTCCCAGGATATTTTGGAACGTGCAAAGCTCACAGTCGAGCTCACCGGCACTGGTGACCGTGGCACGTGATTGATGGGGAGGGTCGGACATTCGTCAACACAGGAGACATCATCATGGCTCACCACGAAACCTTTAGCGCACGTCATATCGGGCCGCGAGATGACAATATTCACCACATGTTGAGCGTGCTCGGATATCGCACACTCGATGAGATGATGGACGCCGTCGTGCCGGAGAACATTTGTCAGCGCACTCCGCTCGATCTGAACCCGCCGCTGTCCGAGCCCGAGGCGCAGATGAAACTGCGCACGCTGGCGGCGAAGAATACCGTGAAAACGCAGCTGATCGGTCAAGGCTTTTACAATACCTTCACCCCCGCTGTGATCCGCCGAAACGTGTTCGAAAATCCCGGCTGGTACACGGCTTACACGCCATATCAGCCCGAGATTTCCCAAGGGCGCCTTGAGGCATTGCTCAACTACCAGACGATGGTTGCTGACCTAACCGGCTTCGATTTGGCGAACGCATCGATGCTTGATGAGGGCTCCGCTGCCGCCGAAGCCGTGCTCCTCATGGGGCGTGCCAACCGAAAGAACCGCGATGGGAAAATGGTGCTGGACGCCAACATCTTCCCGCAGAACCTCGCCGTCATTCAGGGACGCACGCGTGCTCTCGATATCGAAACCGAGATCGTCGACCTGACGCAGGGTCTGCCCGACGGCAAGATCGCCGGCATCGTGTTGCAACAGCCAGGCAACGACGGCGGTATCGGCCACCACTCCCAGATCATCGCAGATGCCAAGGAGGCTGGCGCGATGGTCACCGTGATCGCTGACTTATTAGCGCTTACCCTCATCACACCCCCAGGCGATCAAGGTGCCGACATCGCCGTAGGTAACACGCAGCGCTTTGGCGTGCCCATGTCGTTTGGCGGCCCGCACGCCGCATACATCGCCACCAACCAGAACCTGGTACGTAACCTGCCTGGCCGTCTCGTGGGCGTCTCGACTGATGACGCTGGCCGCCCAGCCTACCGCCTCACTCTCCAAACCCGCGAGCAGCACATCCGCCGCGAGCGCGCCACCTCAAACATCTGTACCGCACAGGCGCTTCTTGCCGTCATGGCAGGCTTCTACGGTGTCTACCACGGCCCTATGGGCCTGAAGGACATCGCCGAGCGCGTCCATGGGCACGCCCTCACGCTGGCGGCGGCTCTACGTGGAGGTGGCTACGAGCTGGCCCGCGATGAATTCTTCGACACGCTGGTGGTGGCCGTCGACGACGTTGCTGAAACGATGTCCAAGGCACTCGACGCGGGCTATAACCTACGCCGATTTTCCGACACTCAGGTTGGGCTGTCATTTGATGAAACGACGACGGCCGCGGATGTTGAAGCCATCGCTGACGTGTTCGGGGTGACGGTCAGCGACACGCAGACCACGGCACTGCCCAAAGACCTTGTGCGTAGGTCTAAATACATGACCCATGAAATTTTCAACTCAATCCACTCCGAGACTCAGATGATGCGCTACATGACGCGCCTCGAAAATCGCGACCTCGCGCTGAACCGTACGATGATCCCGCTGGGTTCGTGCACGATGAAGCTCAATGCGGCGGCCGAGATGGAGCCGATTAGCTGGCCTGAATTTGGTGGTATTCACCCATATGTTCCTGTTGATCAGGCCGCGGGCTGGATCGAGCTCATCGAGACGCTCGAGGGCTGGCTCGCAGAAATCACCGGCTACGCTGGTGTGAGCTTGCAGCCCAACGCCGGCTCACAGGGTGAGTATGCGGGCCTACTCGCTATTCGTGGTTACCTTGACGCACAGGGCGAGGGACATCGCAGGCTCTGCCTGATCCCGTCGTCGGCCCACGGAACAAATGCGGCGTCTGCCAAGCTGGCAGGACTTGACATCAAGGTCATCAAGACTAGCGACGACGGCTCGATAGACGTCAAACACCTGGACGAACTTTTAGAAAAACATGGAGACGAAGTTGCCGCCATCATGGTGACCTACCCATCCACGGCCGGCATCTACGAGGAGCACATCGCTGAGGTGTGCGAGAAGGTCCACGACGCCGGTGGGCAAGTGTATGTGGACGGCGCCAACCTCAATGGTCTCGTCGGCATCGCGCAACCGGGCAAGTTCGGTGGCGACGCGACGCACCTCAACCTCCATAAGACGTTTGCCATCCCCCACGGTGGCGGTGGCCCCGGCGTCGGTCCGGTGTGCGTGGGCGAGCATTTGATTCCGCACCTGCCGGCGCACCCGTTAACCTACGACGGCGGCATGTCGAGTATTCCCATTGCTGACACGCTGTACGGTTCGGCGGGCGTCATGCCCATTAGCTGGGCGTACATCGCCATGATGGGTCCCGAAGAACTGACGAAGGGTACAAAAGTTGCGGTGCTGTCCGCGAACTACATCGCTAAGCGGCTGGAGGATTACTATTCAATCCTGTTTGCAGGTCTTAACGGGCTGGTTGCTCACGAGTGCATCGTGGATATCCGTCCGCTGACCGACAAGACGGGTGTAACAGCCGAGGATGTGGCGAAGCGTCTCATGGACTTCGGCTTCCACGCTCCAACGATGGCGTTCCCGGTTCCGGGCACTCTCATGGTTGAACCCACTGAGTCGGAGGATCTTGAAGAAATCGAGCGGTTTATCGAAGCAATGATTACGATTCGCGAGGAGATTGCCGAAATCGAAGATGGTAGGGCCGACCTCGACACCTCTGTGGTCAGGCGTTCTCCGCACACCGCCGCAGCGGTCATCGATAGCGACTGGGATCGCCCCTATTCAGTGGAAAAGGCGGCCTTCCCCGTACCGAGCCTGAGGGTCGATAAGTACTTCCCGCCCGTTGGCCGGATCGATAATGCGGCTGGTGATAGGAACGTCTTCTGTTCCTGTCCGCCCATCGAAGCGTTCGAAGACTAGGCCAGGTGGAAGGCAGACATGTTAAAAGCAACTCCGTTTAAATCTGAACACGAGAAGGCCGGTGCAACTTTCACCGACTTTAATGGCTGGAACATGCCGTTAAAATATGGCAAGGAGCGCGACGAACACCATGCGGTTCGTGAGGCGGTTGGCCTGTTCGACGTTTCCCACATGGGAAAGATCTGGGTGAGCGGTCCCGATGCCGTCACTGGTTTAAACCGCGCGCTCGCGGGCAACTTTGAGTCAATGAGCATCGGCCGGGCACGATACACCCTCGCCTTAACCGATCAGGGCACGATTTTGGACGACCTCATCGTCTACCGGTTCGGTGAAGATCGTTTCCTCGCAATCCCCAATGCGGGGAACGCTCAGATCGTGCTCGAGGCCCTGCGGCAGCGACTCGACGGTCTCAAGGTGGATGTCGTGGACGAAACCTTGGAGCACGGACTCGTCGCACTTCAAGGCCCCAGGGCCCTTGAAGTGTTACAGGCTCTTAAGAATCCCATCTGGGCAGACAAAGCGGCCGAGCTCAAGAACTATACGGCCCTTGAGATGACCATCGACGGCGCGGGCGTAATTCTGGCCCGCACGGGCTACACCGGCGAGCAGGGTTACGAGATCATTGTGCCAAAAGACCGAGCGCGCGAGCTGTGGCGGAGTCTCATGGACGTTGGTGCGCCACTCGGTATGTTGGCCTGTGGTCTTGCCGCGCGCGATTCGCTCCGTTTAGAAGCTGGGATGCCGCTGTACGGAAACGAGCTGTCCACGAAGGTGACTCCGTTCGAAGCTGGCTTGGGCGGCGTCGTCAGCTTTACCAAAGACGAAGATTTCGTTGGCCGCAGCGTCCTGGAACCCATTAAAGACGACACCCCACATCGCCTGCTCGTGGGACTCACGTCC
>JBHWRK010000053.1:0-11199 GCA_043426715.1 Trueperella sp.
CCCT
This sequence comes from Trueperella sp., assembly GCA_043426715.1. Taxonomy (GTDB): domain Bacteria; phylum Actinomycetota; class Actinomycetes; order Actinomycetales; family Actinomycetaceae; genus Trueperella. Next base: position 5 of record JBHWRK010000053.1, read on the forward strand.
CCCCGCATTGCTCGCGCGTCTCGCTCTGACGCTCCCCCTGCTGAGCATGACCGCCCGCGTCCCGTGGGCGGACCTGGGCACGATCCTCACCTCTGAATCATCGCTCGACGCCCTGTGGCTTTCACTTAAGACGTGCCTGGCTGCCACGGCTATCTGCATCACGATCGGCACTCCCCTCGCACTCATTTTTGCCCGAGCCGCCGAGGCGCCCAAGCGTCCACGCTGGCTCACCCTGACCCGATCCTTCGTCCTTGTCCCACTCGTTATGCCGCCGGTGGTAGCGGGCCTCGCACTTCTCACCACATTTGGCCGGCGCGGCGTCTTCGGGCCCGCGCTCGAAGCCTTCGGCCTCCAAATACCGTTCACCACGCTGGCCGTGGTACTCGCGCAGATTTTTGTCTCGCTCCCCTACCTCATCATGACTGTTGAAACCGCCGCGAAGGCTGCCGGCTCCGACCTCGAGCACGCTGCACGCGGTCTCGGCGCCTCACAGTGGATCCAGTTCTCGCGCATTACCCTGCCGCTCCTGAGCCCGTCGATCGCGTCAGGTGCGGCGCTGACATTCGCGCGCTCGCTCGGTGAATTCGGCGCCACGATCACGTTCGCTGGCTCAATGCAAGGCACCACCCGCACCCTCCCGCTCGAGGTCTACCTGCAACGAGAACAAGATCCCGGCGCGGCGATTGCACTGTCTGTCGTTCTCATTGTCATCGCGCTCGTCCTCACGGGATTTACCACCATCATTGAGGCGCGCAATATGCGCCGATTCGATACGGCACCAGAGGCTGACAACGACGACGTTCTCTCGATGTCCGACCAAGACTCTTTAGCCGTTCACGAGCACACGCCCGTTCGCAAGCACGTGCCTGCCCCATTCTCGATGGTCGCCGACGTGCCTGGGCGCAAGGTCAAATATGAGCTTGCGGGCCAGCCCGGCGAGACGTTAGCGCTTATCGGGCCGAACGGGTCGGGCAAGTCCACCGGTATCCGGCTACTCGCCGGTGACATCTCCACAACCGAATCGCGTGTGGACGTGCCGGACGCGGTCGGATTTCTCGACCAATCACCGTCGCTATTTCCCCACATGTCAGTCATCGACAACGTGGCTTTCGGACCGCGCTGCCATGGCGCCTCGAAGGCCGAGGCACGGGCACGCGCGGAGGTCGAACTAGCCGCGGTGGGTCTGACGCGTCACGCGAATAAGGCCCCCTGGCAACTCTCAGGCGGCCAAGCCCAGCGCGTGGCCCTTGCTCGCGTACTCGCCGTGGATCCGCAACTTCTGCTACTCGACGAACCGTTCGCCGCGCTTGATACCGCCTCAAGCACGATGCTGAGGTCGCTCATCGCGAATCGGATCGAGGGCCTGACCACGGTGATCGTCACACACGACCTCATCGACGCGCTCATTCTCGCGGATCGCGTGGCGGTACTGGACGACGGAGGGCTCGTTCAGGTGGCCGACATGGCGGAGGCTCTCAGCAAGCCCGCCACACCGTTCGTTGCTGAATTCGCTGGGCTCAACATGCAGTTCGGCGTCGTGCGCGATGGCGCGCTCGTTCTTGATGGCACGGATGTTCGCTTACACGGTGAGCTTAGCGACGTGGTGGATGGTGATCGCGCCGCTGCCGTCTTTGAGCCTCGAACCGTATCGTTGCGGCCGGAAATCGGTTCGACCTCGATCCGCAACGCGATTCCTGGGCGCGTGGTGAGAATCAACACTGGCGCAACCGGGGTGGAAGTAAGAGTCGATATCGGATCGGCTTTACCCATCCGCGCCACGATCACCAGTTCCGCAGCTGCAGATCTCGGCGCCGCGGAAGAAATGCGACTGTTCGCGGAAGTGAAGGCCATGCAGGTGCAAATCATTCCGACAAGTTCGCGTCCTGTCAGCGTTTAACTCAATACCCACGATTTCGCACTTAGCGACAGGCGTGAGCGTTTGCCGTGGACGGGCTCAACTCACCCACCACATTCTACTGTTGAACGACTCCAAATTGACACCCCTCTTATGCTATGATGGGCGGGCGCATACTCGGTCTTTCCACGTAAATACAACTAATATGCGCTGAGTGAACTGTGATCAAAACCCTGCAGTCTAGGACTTTTGGGCAGGTATAATGGCCGTTAGTGATTTAGCGAAGCGGGCGACCCCGCAACGTTGCACAATCGAAAGAAAGGTCACTACGATGTTTGACATTATTGGAACAATTGTTTTCGGCGCGGTTATCGGATTCCTCGCCAAGTTCATTCGTAAGGACGCGGACTCGGTCTCCGCTGTTGCCACCGTCGGTCTTGGTGTTGCCGGCGTGGTTGTCGGAAACCTCATCCTGCAGCTGTTCGGGTACCCCGCAGATACACCCGGTATTGACTGGCTCCGCTGGGTCGTCGTGACAATCGCCGCGTTCATCTTTATCGGCGTCTACCTCGGTATGGCCGGCAAAAAGGGCACGCGCCGCTAAGCGCACCACTATTCATGCCTAGAGAAGGGCGGAGGGCGAAAGTCCTCCGCCCTTTCCCATTGCCTAGATTCCTTCGGCGAGCTCCCTCCCGCGTCCAACCTCACCTCACATCCACCACAGGTTAGACGATGCCGATTCTCACGGTCATCATCACAGTGAAAAGCCCGCCATACCAGCAAAAAGGTCGAAACGTTTGCACTCGGAGTAGTACCTTGGTGTTCGACATCCTGCAATCGAGCCACGATAGGGCACACATGACTTCACCGAAAATGACGCCGAGTTCGTCAGCCACACCGCCCACGCCTCACAAGACTCACCGCATGCGCTCAACTGCACCCGTCAACGTGGCCCCGCTTCCGCAGCGGGTGAAGGCATGGATCGTCCACCTCTTTACGATGTCCGGCATGGCGTTCGCTGCTCTCGCGATGCTAGCGCTCATCAACCAAGAGATTGCGTGGATGTGGTTGTGGCTGGGTATCGCACTCGTCGTCGACGGCGTTGACGGCTTCTTCGCCCGTCGCTACCGCGTCAAAGAGGTACTCCCGTGGTTTGACGGCGGCACGCTCGATATCATGATCGACTACATTACGTGGACGTTCATTCCCGTCATCTTCATGTACAAGCAACTCGACCTCGGCCCCAAGCCACTCGCGGGCATCCTCATCGTGGCGGCACTGACGTCCTCAACCCTCTGTTATGCCAATGAGAATTGGAAGTCCGTCGACTACTACTTTTACGGCTTCCCGGCTGCGTGGAACATCGTGGCCGTCGTCCTATACATCCTCCAAGCAGGCCGCGTGGTCAACGTTCTCACCGTCGCCGCATTCGTGTTGCTGACGATCGTGCCACTCTATTGGACGCACCCGTTCCGCGTTAAGCGCTTCATGGCAATCAACATCGGCGCGATTATCGTCTGGATTGGCACGACTGCAGCCCTCGTCGCGATCTTCCCTGCCCGTCCCACGTGGCTCATGGCAACCTTCTTCGTTGCGGGCGGATGGTTCCTGCTCACCGGCGCCATACGCACGATCACCGGTCCTGACAATCCTCGACGTCGCCTCGTTGGCGCGGAAGATCACGAATCCACTACTGCTCACTGACGCGCAACGTGCGTTGCTGACTGCCCTGACGCAGGCCGTCTGCCACCGCGCGATCTCGAACGTAGTTCACTGCCTCCCATCCGATTGCGCCGATGATCATTGCCGCGACCACCGCATTGACCACGATCGAATAGCCCTGGCCATGTGACCAGAAGTAAACGTACGGGGCGATGAACGTGACAAGCGTGATAACCAGCCCCGAGTAGCGAACCCACCGCTTGGGCGACGTCATGAACGCAATGATGCCCCACGTGTAAGGAATCGCGGTCAGTACGTCCATCGTCCACAACACCGCGACGCTCCCGTAGAAGTTATCCACGAAGACTGCGGGTAGGGCACGCAATGACGAGTACAGGAACACGATGAGATATGCCAAAAATTGCGGGCTGCGCAAAGCTCTGTACAGCCGTGTACTCGGAATGACCTGCGCGCCAATTTCGCGCAGCGCACGATAATCGCGCGAGGTCATCGCGGACGACTCAGCATCCGCAAAGGCCCACATGACGAACTCGCGCTGGTCCGGAGTTCCCGTGGCCCACGACTTGCACCACTCCGACGGGTTCAAACCAACGACGACGTGCGGTGCGCGGCCGTCCTCGTACGTATCGGAAAAATCTGAGACGAGGACGTGCTCGGCGCTGAGTTCACTGGGCAGGACGTTGCCGCTCAGCTCCTGGATGAGTGGCTGACCGCGGTCTAGCCCGCTGTGGTTTGACGTGTTTGCGCCAAAGAAAGTCTGTAATACTGGCAGGTCAGTTGCCGCGACGAGCGCAAAAGTCAGAAGTTTGCGCGTAGTCACAAGAGCGCGCAAATCAGCAGCGAGCGCCTCATACAAGTCGGGCGGAAGGTCGCCGAGTGGGCATTGCTCGCCGATCGCTGTGCGATCGCCGAGCTTCGAGACTGCTGGCTGGACCGTCGTCGTAAGAAAATTGCTGAGCCGGTTCAGGGTCGCACTCACGGACACCGAGCGGGCCGAGAGATTGCCAAGGCGATCAATACCGGACACGGTTGCGATTCGGTCTGGAGCCAGCTCGACCTGCCTAACAAGCGGGTGGCTGATGATCGAATGCCGTGTGAGAAGGTTCAAGACGGTTCCTAAAACTTATTGTCTTGTTTGGGGTCGGGATTTTCGGCTTCGGTTTCGCGATGTGAATCGTAGAAAAGCGAGCGCTTCCTGAACTCGTTGTTTAGGCGATCAGCACCGTGCAATTCGACAAGTGTTGGCTCGCCAGAAAACAGGTTCGTGCCAAGGCCGAGGCGCTCGCCATCAATGTCTGCGCCGATTGCGGCGAGGATCGTGGGGAAGTAATCCATCGGAGCGTACTGTCTTTCCGTCGTGATGTGGTGCGGAAGATCCGTGCCTTGGACGGGGTTGAGAATAAAGTTGACGACAGTTCGGTTGTAGTCCGTGTCCCAATCCTCAAAGAACTTCTTGTCCATCGAGCGATGGTCCCCGGTCACCACAATCGTCGTATTGTCTGCCCACGGCTGGTCTTGGATCCATGAGACGAGCGCGACCACCTGCGCCTGCGAATAATTAACGACGTTCTCATACTGGGTGGGGAACGGCGTGGCGGTCATGTTTGGCGAGGCATAACCATCCGGCCAGTGAGTGTCCGCATTTTCGAGAATGAAATAAAAGGGCAGATCGCCGGTTCCGCGCTCGGTCAGCACGTCCTTCGCATACTCGTATAGCTTGTCGTCCTCCACGCCCCACCAGACCTTGTAGTCGGGTGGAATGCGCCCAACTTCTCTGAATGTGGATAGGTCGTGGACCGTAAAATCTCCGTGCCGGCGATAGTAATCACCGAGGCCACCCCAGCGGGAATCTGAGCCGACCATAAAATCGGTGACGTAACCGTCCGCGTGGAGGATGTCCCCAATCGTTGGAAAGTCCGGATACGACATCTGGCTACCGTCGCCCGCACCCGAGGACAACATGGGCGTACCCGCCCACATGGACACCATGGCAGCGATCGAATGGCCAGTCGCATACAGTTGCTGCGGCCCGCCGTGCAACGTCGTATTCGAAAAGGAGACACCGGTGTCAGACAATTCGGCCAGTTCCGGCATGATGTTGTACTCCTGATAACCACCGAGCTCTGCGGAATAAAACGAATTCTCGATCGACTCCATGTAAATGTGGATGAGATTGCGCCGCTCATCGGGCAGGCTGATTAAATCCTCAGTGGGCGTGACGAAATGTTCCTGCACATACATTGACGTGACGAAGCGTTGTCGAAGCACGTCGGTGAGTGGCAACGTGGCAAAGGCGTACCAGACCCCAGCCGTGACAAGTGCGAGCATCGTGGTCAACGCCATGCCGCGTACGTGCCGGAAAACGTAGCGCGAACCGGCCGACGATCCCCCGCGAACGCGAACCAGGTCGGAGCGGATGAGGCCCACTGACGCTCCAGAGACCGTTGCAAGTGCAAGTGGAGCGATTCCAAGGTTGACGACATCCTGGGCGAGGTCATCCGTGGTGGACTCAGCGCCCTGCGAGAGGACGAAGATGAGTTGGTCTGCGGTGACATTATCGACGCCGTTGGTCACGACGTACGGTCCGATCGTGAAGATGGCAATCAGTGCGCCGAGCCCCGCTCCGGCGGTGATGGGGATAATCTGACGAAGTGTCCACGGCCCATGTTTAGGGACGAGGGTGCCATGGCGATAAGCCGTGGTGAGCACGCCCAGGATCGCGAGACCGATGGCAAAAGTAATTCCTACATAGATGGCGACAGTGGTCAGACTAGGAGACGTGCCGATGAGATACACGTCGCCAACAACAAAGGTGAGAAATAGGAATGCTGCCGTGTTTGCGAGGATTCCCGCCGACATGCCCCTCGTGACGGCCGCGCCGGACCGACCAAACACTTTCACGAATGCCTTGACGAGCACGGCCAGGGAGATCAGTTGGGCTGCGGGAATCATAAGAATCCATGATAGTCCGAGTGGCGAATGAACCCGTCACCCTGTGCGCCTACGTCGCCACGGGTGCGAGGGATAGCCACACGGGGAAGTCGAACGTGATGGTTGTCAGCCAGACTCAAATTTGGGCATCAGAGAGGCGGGCGACCTATCATCTAAACAGGTCGCCCGCCTCTGGGCAGACACACTGGCCATTCGGAGAAGACTGCACAAATTCCTTCTCCAGCCTGTGTGTCACGTTATTCAGCATCACACACACGAAAGGTAAATCTGAAAGGATCTTCCTTTGCGATATCTCTAGTATGCACGGCGACCCTTAGATATCCATTGATTCAGTCTGGGAATTGCCTGGGAAATTTTTCCCGTCATTTCGTCCATGAGAGCACTGGCGCACGCAAATTCCTCAACCGTTATCGTTAACCGTCGATCACTTGGCCACAACCCCGCAACCCACGCCACATTTGAGAGCCATTAGGCCTAATAACACCGGAAAATTGCGCCTATATTAAATGGTATGACTGAACATCCGCCCACTGATTCCACGTCCGACGACGCACAGCCGGTTACGAAAAAACCCGCCCGGCGCCCTCGTCCCGTCCGCCGCAGTACAGCAAAAAAGCCACCCGTCACGCAACGGCGTGCAGCTCTCGGCACGAAGGAGAAGATCGGGCTCGTCCTAGGCGCGCTCGTATTTGTCTTCCCTCTGCTCGTGGACATCCCAAACCTGGCGCCCCCAGGTGAGCGCATGCTGGCCATCTTCTTACTGGCCATCGTCTTCTGGATTACCGAGCCCATCCCGCTTACAGCAACGGCCGTACTCGTCATCTTGCTCGAGGTGCTCCTTGTCTCGCAGGGCGCGATTTTCGATCCGGGTGGCGGCGATCCGGCCCTCCTAGATGCTGCCCTGCCGGCCTCCGCGTATTTTGCCGCGCTGGCCAACCCAGTCATCATTTTGTTCCTCGGCGGCTTCATGATCGCGCACGGCGCCGAAAAGTACGGGCTTGATAAGAACCTCGCCTCAGTCATGCTGCGTCCGTTCTCGGACAACGCGCGCGCTACCACGGCCGGCCTCATGATCATTACGGCTCTGCTGTCGATGTTCATGTCGAACACCGCCACCACTGCGACGATGTTCGCCGTCGTCGCGCCCATCCTCAAGGGCCTGCCAAGGGGCAGGGCCCGAGCAGGTGTCGCACTGGCCATTCCGCTCGCAGCCAACGTGGGCGGCATCGGAACGCCCGTGGGAACCCCACCAAACGCCATCGCCATCGGCGCACTAGCCGAGCGTGGCATCACGATCTCGTTCGTGGACTGGATGATCATGGCGGTCCCGTTCATGCTCGTGGTGCTCCTGTTCTCCTGGCTGTTCATCTCGTTCGTCTTCCTCCCCAGGGAGGCCCGCATCCAAGTGGAAATGGACTCCAACTGGGACACTTCCACGAACGCAAAGATTTTCTACTTCATCGCTGGCCTAACAATCGCCCTGTGGATGAGCGAGCCGCTGCACGGCATCTCGTCGAACACGGTGGGCTTCTTCCCCGTGGTCGCGCTCCTGTGCCTGAAAGTCATGGGCGGCCCTGACATCAAGGCCCTCGACTGGCCAGTGCTCTGGCTCGTCTCGGGCGGTATCGCGCTCGGAACGGGCGTGGGTGCCACAGGCCTCGACGAATGGCTTGTTGGGTCTGTGCCGTGGCAGACACTCGGTGGTCTTGCCATCATCGGCATTCTTGGCCTCATCGGCTTTGGCATGGCGAACGTCATTTCGCACTCGGCAGCTGCAAACCTTCTGGTGCCGCTGGCTGTCTCGCTGGCAGTGTCGCTTGATGGTGTGAACACGATTACCGTAGCCGCCGTCGTCGCTATTGCCTGTTCGCTCGGCATGTCGATGCCGATCTCCACACCTCCGAACGCGATCGCATACTCGACCGGCGAGATCAAGATTTCCGAAATGGCGCTCGTCGGCATGGTCGTGGGCTCACTCGCAACCGTCCTTTTGATCTTCGGCTTGCCGCCTGTCTGGGACGCGATGGGCCTCCTGTCATGACCTATGCGGGCGTGATCCCACCAGCCGAGCACGGCGTCTCGGTGATCGACTCGCGCCCGCTCGACGTCGTCATCATTGGCCGCGACGACCTCACGCGAAGCGTTGCCCCCTGGCTCTCACGCAACCTCCAAGGCGAATGCACGATCCACACGATGGATTCGTTCGATGAACTTGCGCGGCGCGAACCGGAGCTCGACGAACTGGCGGTCATCACGATCACCATCAGCGCAGACGGTATGGCTGACGACCATCCGATCCACGAGTTCTTGGAAGCGGAAGAGCACGACGACGTTCGTATCGTTGTTTTGGCCGTGGATCGAAACCTTTCCGGGTTATCGACCATTTCCCGCAACTCGCGTCTGGACCTCGTAGCGTATTTGCCCGAGTTGCGTGAGGAGGTCTTCACGCGCGACATGCGAACGCAGCTCAAACGCTACCGGAAGAACACACGCGCGAAGAGCGGTAAGCGTGAGCGTGCGACTGCGGACGAGCGGTTTGCGCTCAACATCGAAATGTCCGATCTGGAGATGGTCCACGAGATTGTGGCCATCGCGGATCGTCTGCTGGGATTCCAACCGCGCGTGCACTTCCCGCCGGACGTTGCGTTGACGACCGAGGGGCATCGCGTCGAAGAGGTCATGCTGGCACTGTCAGGGCAGATCTCGCTAGAAAGGTCCTCCGACGCGGGCGATGTCATCATGCATCACGCAACCACAGGGCGCCTGATCGGCATGCTGGCGCTGACATCCGGGCGCGAGGCGTTCTTCACCTCCAAGACCACCACCAACGTGGTGGCCGTGCAGCTGACGTTCGAGCAGCTCAACTACATTTGGAACCACGATTCTGACATACCGGCACTTGTTGCCGCGCTGTTTATCCGGTCGTTCGACCGTCGCCTGCGACGCGCAGAAGACATCCAAATCGAACAGCACGAGCTCACCGCTGAACTCGAACGCCAACGGGCGAACCTCGCCACCGCGCTTCGCAATCTGGAAGTCGCACGTACGGAACTCATGACGCAGGCACGCTTCGCCTCGCTCGGAGAGCTCGCGGCCGGCGTCGCCCATGAACTCAACAACCCCATGGCGGCAATCGGCCGTACATCGGACCACCTTTTCGGCGATGTGTGCAAGCTAATCGAGCTGGCACCGGGATGGAAGTGGTCGCGTAGGACGCTCGCGGCTATTCAGGCTTCGCACGATGCGAAGTCTGTGACCACGCGGGAGGCGCGCGCAATTCGTCGCGAGCTAGAGGGCATCACAAAGGATCGCAGCTTGGCTCAGCGGCTTGTGTTGTCGGGGTTGCACGATCCGGCGTTCGCAAAGGAAATCCAGCGCTCGCGCACGATAGATTTTGAAACGATCGAACTGGCGGCATCGATAGGAACGGGCCTGCGAAACGTCTCCACTGCGACCCACCGCATCACGGAGCTTGTGACCTCGCTTCGCTCGTATGCCCGCCCGGATGGCGACCCGATTACCGACGTCGACCTCCACTCTGGTCTGGACGACACGATCCGCCTCCTCTCGCACAAGCTTCTCAACGTGAAGGTCAAGCGCGATTACCACACGCTGCCGCCTATCACATGCCACCCCGGCCAGATTTCGCAGGTGTGGACGAACCTCATCTCGAATGCTGCCGAGGCGATGGTTGACCAAGCAGACGCGCAGATCCTCATCAGCACTGGCTCCTTCGACGAGGACCACATCTTCGTGAAAATCGCTGACAACGGCCCTGGCATCCCGCCAGAAATCCAAGACAACATGTTCCAGCCGCGCTTCACCACGAAGAACGGGCAGGTTCGGTTTGGAATGGGCATCGGCCTATCCGTGGTGCAGTCGATCGTTAGCCGCCACCAAGGCACGGTCGAGCTGGATTCGGGGCCGAACGGCACCACCTTCACTGTGGTTCTGCCAATTCACGGGCCCGTCGATGATGGCGAAGTACCACTTGCAAACAACGACATTAAACCTGACAACACGCTTAGCTCAACCGACTCCGGCATCATGCCGAGAATTATGGAGGAAAAATGAAACTCGCGATTTTGATTGTTGAAGATGAGCCGGAGGTTCGCGCCTCAATCGAACGCGACCTCCTCGATTTTGCCGACTCTGTGCGCATCGAGCCGGCGGAGGATGTGAATGACGCGTGGGACGTCGTGGACGAAATTGACGACGACGGTGATGTAGTTGCGTTGGCATTGTGCGACCATCGTATGCCAGGCACGACGGGCGTGGAGTTCCTCGTGGAGATGATGTATGACGACCGCACGGCTATGACGCGCAAGGTTCTCGTGACGGGTCAGGCTGATTTGAGCGACACCGTGCGGGCCGTGAACGACGCCGATCTTGATCATTACATCGCCAAGCCGTGGGATCCCGAAGAATTACGCGACACCGTGCGCCGGATGCTGACCGACTTCGTTGAGGTGGCAGGTATCAACCCGATTCCGTACCTAAGTGCTCTCCAGCAGGAACGGGCGATGGATCTGGCCCGCCACTTCTCCGTAGCCGACTAGATGCGCCAACGCCAGCGCGGCGTTGACCGATGTCATCCGCTCGGCGCTTGATGAGTGGGAGATTCGGCAAAGAAAACCTCAATCAGGCTCGAGAAACGAGTAACCAAGCTCGGGGCACGTCGCCCACCACTCCTAGCAAGCACAGG
>JBHWRK010000054.1:0-4898 GCA_043426715.1 Trueperella sp.
TTTAACCGACGGATCCTTCCATCTGAAGTCCAATGAGGCGGTTGAGTTCGAGCGCGTACTCCATTGGGAGTTCGCGGGCAATTGGCTCAACGAAGCCACGCACAATCATGGCGTAAGCTTCGGTTTCGTCAATACCACGGCTCATAAGGTAGAACAGCTGATCAGCAGACACCTTGGAGACGGTGGCCTCGTGACCCATCTCCGCGTCTCCCACGCGTACATCCACGTACGGGTACGTGTCAGAACGCGAAATCTGATCAACCAACAGCGCGTCACACAGAACCGAAGACTTGGCGTGCTTGGCGTTTTCGTTCACCTGAACGAGCCCGCGATAGGACGAATGCCCGCCACCGCGCGCAACCGACTTCGCCACGATGTTCGAGTGTGTGTTCGGCGCGTTGTGCACCATCTTCGCACCGGTCTCCTGGTGCTGGCCAGCCCCTGCGAACGCGATCGAGAGCGTCTCGCCACGCGCGTGCTCACCCTGAAGATAGACGGCTGGGTACTTCATAGTGACCTTCGAACCGATGTTGCCATCAATCCACTCCATGAGGCCGCCTTCTTCAACCATCGCACGCTTGGTGACGAGGTTGTAGACGTTATTCGACCAGTTCTGAATCGTCGTGTAGCGAACCTTCGCATCCTTCTTGACGAAGATCTCGACGTTGGCGGCGTGTAGCGAATCCGACGAGTAAATTGGCGCCGTGCATCCCTCAACGTAATGAACCGAGGAGCCTTCGTCCGCGATGATGAGTGTGCGCTCGAACTGGCCCATATTCTCCGTGTTAATACGGAAGTAGGCCTGGAGCGGAATGTCGACATGGACGCCCGGCGGGACGTACACGAATGAGCCACCCGACCACACGGCCGAGTTGAGCGAGGCAAACTTGTTGTCACCGAGCGGAATTGCTGTACCGAAGTATTCCTTGACGATCTCCGGGTACTCCTTGAGGCCGGTATCCATATCAAGGAAGATCACACCCTGCTCCTCGAGATCTTCGCGGATCTGGTGATAGACAACCTCAGATTCATACTGGGCTGCCACACCTGCCACGAGGCGCTGCTGTTCAGCTTCGGGAATTCCGAGGCGGTCGTATGTGATCTTGATATCTTCCGGGAGGTCATCCCAGGAGGTGGCCACACGTTCAGTGGACCGGACGAAGTACTTGATGTTGTCGAAGTCGATATCCGACAGATCAGCACCCCACGTGGGAAGCGGACGGCGTTCGAAGAGCTTTAGTGCCTTCAGACGCTTTTGTAGCATCCATTCCGGTTCATCCTTGAGCGCAGAAATCCTGCGCACAACGTCTTCATTCAAGCCCCGTTCGGCAGCTTCTGCCTCCGGGTTCTCGTCGTGCCACCCATACTGGTAACTGCCAATTGAGGCAATTGCTTCTTCCTGGGTCAAACGTTCGTTTGTTCCCGGTGCGGTTTGGGTCATCAGTTTCCTTCCGAGACGCCGCCCGAAGGCGGTGTTGTAGAAACACGCTTATCGAAAGCGTGCAGTTTTACGCGAACGAGCTCGCAAGTTTCGTGGGATTCCAAGCGGAATGTTCGTGGTACACACGTGTCCCCCGCTGGCGATCGTTGACAGCCGTTGGATCGGAACACCGAGCAGGCGTGCGAAAGCCTCTGTCTCTGCCTCGCACAATAGTGGGTATTCCTCAGCAATTTCGTGCACTGGGCAGTGGCCCTGGCAGATTTGGATCGACATTGCATTTGGCCCGCCGCGACGCAAGGTTGCCACATAGCCATCCTTGCTCAGCGCATCGGTCAAAGCCGCTGCCCTCTCTGCCGGGTTTTGTCCGGCCGCGTCAAGGATCGGTCCGTAGCGCTTTTCAAGCGATTTTGCTCGGGCGTGAACGAACTTCTCGAGTCCTTCGTCACCCATCGCATCCTTGACGAATGACAGAGCGTTGGACGCGAGGTCCGAGTATCCCTGACCGAGCTGGCTTTGTCCTTCTGCCGTGGCGACGTACTGTCGTGATGGGCGCCCGCGCCGTGCGGGGCCTTTCGACGGTCCGTCGTATTCTTCGATGAACTCATCTTTGACGAGAACACCAATGTGGCGACGCACTGCTGCCGGTGTCAACACGAGGATTTTTGCGAGCTCACCTGCGGTAATTGGACCCCGTTCGACGATCAAGCGGAGAATCTGTTCATAGGTTCCCTGATCGCTGTTCACTCACATCACCTCGCTTTTTCTATTAAGCAACATCCTTGTTGCTTTATTCGAAATAAGCAAGTTTTACGGTCTGTGTGTGGCATCGATTTTCTCACAGAAGAACGAAGTCTACCTACCCGTCTTCGTACTAATGGCTATTGGTCTGCGAGCGGGAGGTGAATCTCGTCGAATTGCTCAAGGCCGCGATCAAGTACGACGTTCGCAGCCAAAATGCCGGCCACGAGCGTGGGGCTCGACAGATCACCGGCGAGCACGGCGTCGGTGACCTGACGAAGACCAAACCATTCCACCTCAATTTCGGCTTCCTCGGCCTCACGCGTGAATTTACTCAAAGGGGCGTGCCTGACGTCGAGAGCCAGATAGATCCCGAGGTCCTCGTTCGAAACTCCGGGTGAGGTGACGAAGTTGATCGTGCGGATCCAGCGCTCAGCTCCGTAGTCGGTCTCTTCGCGAAGCTCCCGCGCTGCAGTCAGTACCTCGGCCTCACCATCTTCATCGCGCAGACCGGCAGGAATCTCCCACATGATGCGTCGAGGCGAGTGACGATACTGGCGGATGAGGAGAACGTCCCAGTCTTCTTTATCGCGCTCCGATGGACGCAACGCAACGATCCCTACGGCGTCGTCGTGATCCATCCACTGACGTCGGGCAACATCTCCTGATGCGAACTCAATTTCGTCGTCGTAGATCGTAAAGATCGGGCCCCGATAGCGCATCTGGCGGTCGGTGAGACGGACGTGGTCGGGGGCATGCTGGTCGCGTAATTTGTTCATCACTCATTCACACTATCGGATTTTGCAAGGCTCGAAAGTGCTTGCCGGTCGGCCAATGCAATGCAGGCCGCGGCGACTGCAAGGAGCACGACCGCGCCAACTGCGGCCGCTACAAAGGCACTCAGCATCGAACCGACTCCCCATTCGAGAATCTGGTTAACAAGCCACAGTGCCCCCGCGCCGGCCAAAAACAATGCAGGGGCCAAAACGATACCCAACCGTGCGATTCCCTGCGTGGCTCGCTTCCCTTGATCTGCGCGGATCATGGCGAGCACCGCGATGCCACCAATCGTGAGGCCGGCAGACATGGCGAGCCCAATCGCGGCGAGAGTGGGCACTCTGCCTTCTACTCCCGATGCGAGCGCGATAAAAAGTCCAACGACGACGGCTCCCCAGGCCAGCGAATTGCTCGCGATCACCCGGAGGGCCGCGCCTCGTGCATAGAGCACGCGCGCTCCGTGGTACAAAAGGCTGAACCCGACAAGTCCGAGGGACATGGCGCGCATGGCGGTATCGAGACCGGTGATGTCCCTGCCCATGTCGATGACAATTTTCGCGGGATCAGCGAGCACAAATAGGAGGGCCGCCGAGACCATACCCATTGCGAACACGAGACGGGTGGATTGCGCGGTGAGTGTGTGCATCCGCTTCCCCGTCGCCGCCGAAATCTGTGGGAACACGACCGTGGCGATCGGCACGGCGAGCACAGCGTACGGCACCATAAAGATCGCGTAGGCATAGTTGAATGCGGCATAGGTTCCAACCCCGCCCAGTCCGTTAGCCGTGACCATGATTGCGACAATGGCAATTTGCTGGGCGAGTAATGCGCCGAGGCCCGCAAGGCTAAGCTTCGCGGTCTGACGGCCAGCCCCTGCCGGGAAGGTGAAGGTGGGCCGAAGAGTAGCGTACCTGCTTGCAAGAATGAGTTGAGGGAGTGAAAAGAGGATGACCCCCGCTGTCGTTCCCCATCCAAGAAGCGCGATCGCGCTCCAAGACAGGCTGCCAGGATCAGCAAACGGGTTCACAAATGTCGAGTAACCGACAAACGCGAACGTGACTGCGATCGAGGACATAAGTGGGGACAGCGCGGGCAGGACGAAATGGCCGTGGCTATGCAGGATTCCTGTAGCGACGACCGACAAGCCATAGAGCGGCACCTGCACGGCAAAAATTCGAAGGAGCGTGGCCGCTAGTGCTCGGATGCCTGGATCGGCGTCTGGGAGCAGTACTGAGACGATCGGACCTGCCGCGATGACGACGATCACAGATAGAGGGATACCAACTGCGCTGATCCACGTGACGAGAGCCGAGGCCATTTGATCGGCGTCTCGCGTGCGGCCATTAGCGAGGTATCTTGAGAGTAGCGGAATGATCGCGCCAGCGAGTGCGCCACCTGCTGCCACCTCAAACAGTACGTTGGGAACGGTATTGGCGGTGTCGTAGGCAGTAGCAACGGGGCCGTCTGAAAGCGCCCACGATTGAGCAAGTTTGCGCCCGAGACCCATGAGCCTCGAGGCCAACGTCAGGGCAGCAACGAGGCCTGCGGCACCCACTAACGCACGCGACTCCCTCATGAGGGTTGACCCAGCAGGTCCAGTTCTCGCAGGCCCGGCGTACGTTCGATGACCTCAGAAAATGAGATCCGTTCCGAGGCTGCGTTCAGAGTGATGAGGCCTGCAAGCACACCAGCTTTGATAGTGACGGGGCAGGCAGCCAGCGCGACGCCGAGGTAGGCGCCTAGAGCGTTCGCGCCTAGGTCACCAAGCATCGTACGGCCTCCGAGATCCGCCGGCATTCCAGCCGCTGCGGCGCCAAGCGCAACGAGAGCAGCAACTGAGCCTGAAGCCGCAGGTATCACAGCAAGGGCGAGCGCGGCCTTGCGTGCTCGCCCTGGGCGCAGATCAAGGAGATTCAAAAGATTGGCACTCAAAGAAATAATT
>JBHWRK010000055.1:0-4231 GCA_043426715.1 Trueperella sp.
ATACCGTTAGCGGTCGCCATTGCCACCGTCATCCTTATTGTGCTTTTCGATAAAATCCACCAATCATTCCCAGGTTCCTTGGTGGCACTCGCAGTGGTCTCCGTCGTCGTTGTTTTTACCAATACGCAGGTCCCACTGATCGGTGAAATTCCTGACTCGCTGCCGGCTCCCTCAATCCCGCCATTGTCGAGCGATCTGTTTGTAGCGCTCTTGCCTGGCGCGATTTCAGTAGCACTGCTCGCAGGCATCGAATCTCTCCTGTCGGCACGCGTGGCTTCCGGCATGGTCGAAGGTGGCTCCTACCACCCAGACCGCGAGTTGTTCGGGCAAGGAGCCGCTAATCTCGCATCGGGAGTTTTCGGTGGAATGCCCGCAACTGGCGCCATTGTCCGCACCGCAGTCAACATACGCTCCGGCGGACGTTCACGTCTATCGCCCGTTGTTCATTCCATCTTGCTTCTCATCGTCGTCTATTCGCTGTCCGACATCGTCGGTAAGATCCCGATGGCGTCTCTGGCAGGCATTCTCTTTGTCACGTCAGCGCGTATGGTGCCCGTGGAGGATATCAAGCAGATCATGCGCTCGACTCGCTCGGATGCTCTTGTCTTCATCCTCACGGTCATTATTACGCTCGTGTTCGACCTCATTTGGGCCATCCTCATCGGTGTACTTGTGGCTGGCACCCTCATGCTCCGCCACTTTGCGAACCACTCCGGTATTCAGCGCGAATACCCCACAAAAAACAACAAGATCCGAGTGCTCCGCATTGATGGCTCGATGTTCTTCGGCGTTGCCGATCGTCTCGAAGAAGAAATCACACGTTTGGACACCGTGCGTGTAGTCATCATCCGCCTCTCACGCGTGGGAGTCATGGACGCCACCGGTGCTAAAGCTCTCACCGATATCGTGACGGCTCTACGCCGCGCGGACAATAACGTGCTTCTCGTTGGTCTCCGCACCACTCACGAGGCACTGACTGAGCGCCTTGGACTTGGCATTGCCATGGGTGGCACTGACCGTTTCTTCGACAATATGAGCGACGCCGTTGAGGCCGCCGAACGTATTATCGAAGAGGAGATTGCGGAGGAAGAAGCGGCACGACGCCGTGAGCTGGAGAACCCAGTGCCGAAGGTGGCAGATTTGCCCACGGGCTGGGAACGTCTCCGCGATAATTCGGCTGAATCGATGGAGAGACTACGCGAGACTTCGGTCGAGTCCCTCGACCGACTTCGCAAGCGCTTCGGACAGCGCTCCAAACTGCCGCCCGTGCCGACTCGCCACGGCGACAGTCCAGGTGATAAACGGGCCGACAACGAGTAACTGATACTCGCGACTAGGTGGGCCTGCAGGAATCTACCTGCAGGCCCACATTTTATGCCGTCTTGCTCGTTGAGCTGCCGTCTTGTTCGTTGAGCTTTCGCCTTCGGCCTGTATCGGGTATCGGTCGCACAGCTCAACGCCCCCTATGAGAACTTTGACGCCCACAACGCACACAACGCTCACAACACCCGCAACACCGTGCCAACGCACAGATCTGCGCCCAGCACCGATGCGACTTTCATGTGCCTCCCAGTGCGCAGCTTCGCCTCGGCTGCCTCGGGCCGACCACCGAGCCTCACGTACAACCACGCACAAACCACCTTTACACGACGGCGAACGAACAGATGCCCGGAACCTGTACCGGTTCCGGGCCATCCGTGTGTGATCGCTATCGAGGAGCCTTCGGTCTAGTTACCGCCGAGCTCTTCCTGGGCTGTCACCGCACGTTCGATGGCGTCAGACAACGCGTCCTGGGCCTTTCCGTAAGCTCCCCAGTCACCAGACTCCATGGCCTTGTTCGAATTCTCGATGGCCGTCTTGGCATCCTGGAGTGCAGAGTCGAGACGCTCCTGAGGCGTACCCGCAGCTGGTGGGACAACCGGCGGTGCCGCCGGCGTCGTCTCCTCGGTGGGCTCAGCAGTCGGTTCCTCGGTCGGTTCGGCGTTCGGATCGATGAGCGACGGATCAATCTCGCCGCCGTCGATCGGGGCCTCCTTTTCGCCTGCCACGTCGGCATCACCGGCTAATACACCGGAGTCGCCACCGAAGACCTGGTCGAGGGATTCATCCAATGTCGGAGCGAAGCCCACGCTGTCGCCGAACAGTGTCAGTACATACTGCAAGGTCGGATACTGGGTTCCCGATGTTGCCTGGACGTAGATCGGCTGAACGTACAACAAACCATCGCCGATTGGAAGCGAGAGCAGGTTGCCTTCCATGATCTCGGTTCCACCCTGGCGGAGCAGGTTGAGGTCAGTCGACACCTTCGGATTCGTCAGCATCGTATTTTCTGCCTGGCCTGGACCAGGAACGGTTAGATCTCGCGGCAACTCGAGCAGGTTGAGCCTGCCATACGATTCAGCCTTGACGCCGTCCTCGTTACCAGCATCGCCAGATGCGGCCAAGAAGCCGGTCATGACATTTCGGTTGGTTGTACCACCGGGGATGTACGACGTCGTCAACGAGAAGTTCGTTTCCGTCTCCTCCGGCATCTTTAACGTCAGGTAGTACGGAGGCTGCTTCGGCGTGCCCGGTCCGGCCGGCAGTGTCGGCTCGAGAGGCACCTGCCAAAAGTCGCCACCGGAGTAGAACGACTTCGCGTCCGTCACGTGATAACGGGCCAGTAGGGTGCGCTGGACCTTGAACAGATCCTCGGGGTAACGCACGTGTGAGATCAGGTCACCCGGCATCTCCTCAAGCGGAATCACCTGACCAGGGAAGATCGACTTCCACGCGTTAATGATCGGATCTTCCGTGTCCCACTGATACAGCGTGACCGAACCGTCAAACGCATTCACTACAGCCTTAACGGAATTACGGATGTAGTTGATCTCGTCCGGACGGTCCAAGCTAGTGGCGCCGATCGTGGTTGCATCCGTCGTCGCGTCAAGAAGTGTCTCACGCGCCGAGTACGGGTAGTTGTTCGACGTCGTGTAGGCGTCGATGATCCACACGAGTTCCTTAGGCGTGTCCGGGTTCCCGTCCATGTCGATCGCGGCCGGAACAGCCTTGGTATCGAGCGTCAAGTACGGAGCAACCTTACGCACGCGGTGGTGTGGATCGCGGTCAAATAAAATCTGCGATTCGTTCGTCACGCGATCCGAGAAGAACAGTTCGGTCGATCCCATCCGGATCGCAAACATGAGCCGCTCGAACACGTTGCCTACCGACGGTCCACCATCACCTGAGTAGGTGTTCATGACCTGGCCGTTCGGGGCAGCGTCGTCTGGGTAGTCAAGCTCCCACGGGTCCGAGCCCTCGGGCGAGCCAACGATGGAGTATTCAGGGCTCTGCTGGCCGAAGTACACGCGCGGTTCGTACTCACCGATCTCCCCCACAGACGGGATGCCGGCCTCCCAGAAGGTCGGGTCGCCGCGGTTCGTCATCGTGTTACCGTACGCTGCGGCGACACCGAATCCGTGCGTGTAGACCGTGTGGTCGTTGACCCACGAGCGGCGCTCCGCATCCAAACCGGCGAGGTTCAGCTCGCGTACAGCAATGACCGTGTCACGCGTGGTTCCGTCCACCTCGTAACGGTCAACCGTGAGCGGTTCAAGGAACTGGTAATACTGCCTGTTCTGCTGCAGCTGGTTGAAGGACGGATCGACGATGTTTGGATCGAGCAGGCGAATCTGCGCAGCCGTCTCGGAATCCTTGCGCAACTGGCCGGGCTCAACGTCGGTGCGGGCTTCGTACTGCAGTGACTTTACGTGCGACATATCGTAGGCCGAAAGCGTGGCGTCAATATTGCGCTGGATATAGGTGGACTCGAGCTCGGCCGCGTTCGGGTTAACTTTGAAGTTCTGCATGAGCAACGGGTACAACCAGCTCACCACAAGCGCGGTGGCCACGACCGACGCAATACCCACGATGGCCGGCTTCCACATCTGGCGCACGGCGGCAAAAACAAAGAGCAATGCAACGATGCCTACGATGATCGAGAGGATCGTCAGGCCGGGCTTGGAGGCGTTAATGTCGGTGTAGCTCGCTCCCGAAAAACGCTGATGGTTGCCAAGCAAGAGATCGTAGCGCGCGAGCCAATAATTGACTGCGATGACGAGCCCGCCAACTGCGAGGAGAACGCCGAAGTGGCGCTGCGCCTTTTTAGAAATCTTGAATCCGTTTTGGCTCATTCCCATATCGCCGGTCATCCAGTAAGCAACACCGGTAGCGAGCAGGGACAGCACAGAAG
>JBHWRK010000056.1:0-10012 GCA_043426715.1 Trueperella sp.
CCCTGCCGGCGGATTGTCCGCCGGCCCCACCACCTTCTGGTCGTCTGAGCCTGTAAGCCTTAGATCTGAGCGTCAGCTCATCTGTTCTGGATTCTGGTCGGGAATGGGGAACTCGCCAGTTTGTCCGAGTCCACCCTCAGAGCCGCCTCGGCTGAAGTTCGCGCCGCCAGGAGTAGCTTGATCGGTGCTGTAGCCGCCGTGTGCGCCTCCTTGCGAGTACGAGTCGCGGGCGCTTCCAGACTGCGGCACATTTGGAGCGGCTTCGTAGCTACCCGGCGTACGTGGTGCGGGGTATCCGGAGACTCCGTATGCCTGGTTGCCGATCTGCTCGCCCGGCTGGTGACTCGGCGCAAACTGCTGAGTATCCTGACCTGGCTGACCATACGGTGCTTGACCGTAGCCGGGGCCGCCGTGATGCGGGCCGCCAGGATAGTCACCGCGGCCGTCGGGGTATCCACCAGGGCCGCCGTAGCCGTTATCCTTCTTACGTGTAACCGCACTGATGATGCCGCCGATGGCTGCGAGAGCGGCCCATGCGATGAGCACCCACGCCCACGTCGGGACTCCGCCCCCGTCGACATCCGATTCGGCATCGTCGGGGATAGCAACCGCGCCGGTTGTCTCTTCGCTGGCCGGATCGGTGGCCTCAGCAGTTGCTTCGTCGGAGGTTGGTGCGGACGTGCTTCCATCGCTGGTTTTCTGGCCCTCCACGTAGATACCGTTCATCAGAGAGGTCGGATCATCGTAGGTGGCGCGATTGCCGTTGATCTTTGCGCCGTCGGCCGTGACGATATCGCCGGGCATCTCAACGGTAAAGGTAAAGCCGAAGCCGGCATCTGCCAGCATGTCGACGTCGTCTGAGCCGAACTCGTCCTCAGCCTCTTCGGCAGGGATTTCGAAAATGTAGGTGTTGTCGGTCTCGCGCAGGGTGTGCCCGTCAATGGCCGAGTCGTAGGATTCCAGTGTGATGCGGCACGCCATCATGTCGCCGGTGGAGATATCTTCAATGGTGTATTCGTCACTGTCTTCAGCCATGTCTTCGGCGAAGTCGTTGCACGAGGTGACACCACCCATTTCAAGAAAGCCCTCAGTGTCACGAATCTCCATGATCAGTGTGGCATTTCCTTCTTCGCCGATGGCAATTGTCGTATCGGATTCGCACGCTGCGATAGAGAGCGCAAGTGGGGCGAGAAGCCCCAGTGCGAGGACTCTCTTGCGTGAGGTCGTGGTTGTCATGAGTCACCTTTTTCAAATTGATCGGCGTATGGGTACATCTTCCCACTACCACGTAAGTTCCACATTACTTTGGGTCGAGGTCCCCGATTCGTCTCGCATTTCAATACCGAATGGGATGCGTATCCAAGAAATATTTGCTAGATACACCACACTTTGCGGCCGGAGGAATCAGAAATTTGGTGCGATGCGGAGAAAGTGGCCTGGCGGCGTGGTTATGCTTACTGCGCAATGCCCGATAGTCCCAGGAAATTTACAGTTCCTTTAACAATAATAGTAAGTGGAAATAATCCATACATCGCCAGTCTCTAGGAGGAAATGCGATGACAGAAAAAGCGTTCAATGTTGAGGACGTCCGTGCTGGTGCGCCGGAATTTGCACCGAATGATCTTATCGAGTGGGTAACCGAGGTTGCCAACATCACGACCCCGAAGGATATCTACTGGGTTGATGGCTCTGAAGAAGAATGGGATCGTCTCACCGAAGAGATGGTTGAAAGCGGTATGTTCATCCGCTTGAACGAGGAGAAGCGTCCAAACTCGTTCCTTGCTCGTTCGCTCCCGTCGGATGTGGCTCGTGTTGAGTCGCGCACCTACATCTGCTCCGAAAAGGAAGAGGATGCAGGCCCCACGAACAATTGGGCCGATCCGAAGGAGATGAAGGAAACCCTTATTGGTAAGGACGGCGTCTTCCGCGGCTCGATGGCCGGCCGCACGATGTACGTCATCCCGTTCTCGATGGGCCCGCTCGGCGGCCCAATCTCCCAGCTGGGTATCGAGATCACCGACTCGCCCTACGTTGTTGTGAACATGCGCATTATGACCCGCATGGGATCCGAAGCTCTCAAGCTCATCGGCGACGGCGCAACCTGGGTTCCCGCAGTCCACTCGGTCGGCTACCCGCTCATCGATGCCGATGGCAACGAGCGCGAAGACACCACCTGGCCGTGCAACGACGAGAAGTACATCACTCACTTCCCGGAGACCAACGAAATCTGGTCCTTCGGCTCCGGCTACGGCGGCAACGCCCTGCTCGGCAAGAAGTGCTTTGCACTTCGTATCGCCTCGACGATGGCTAAGCGTGACGGCTGGATGGCTGAGCACATGCTCATCCTGCGTCTCACCGACGAGAAGACCGGCGAGCAGTACCACATCACCGGCGCATTCCCGTCGGCAACCGGTAAGACCAACCTCGCCATGCTGCTCCCGACCATCGAGGGTTACAAGGTTGAGACCGTTGGCGACGACATCGCATGGCTCCGCCCGGGACCGGACGGCCGTCTCTACGCGATCAACCCGGAGGCAGGCTTCTTCGGCGTTGCTCCTGGCACGTCCTACGACACCAACCCGATGGCGATGGATACCGCTCGCGCGAACTCCATCTTCACCAACGTTGCTCTGACCGACGACGGCGACGTCTGGTGGGAGGGTATCGACGGTGAGACTCCGGATCACCTCATCGATTGGCACGGTAACGATTGGACGCCTGAGTCCGGCGAGCTTGCAGCTCACCCGAACTCGCGCTTCACGGTTCCTGCATCGCAGTGCCCGATCATCTGCCCCGATTGGGAGGCGCCGCAGGGTGTTCCGATCGACGCAATCCTGTTTGGTGGCCGCCGCGCATCCAACGTTCCGTTGGTTGCCGAGGCTTTCGACCCAGATCACGGCGTGTTCGTCGGCGCAACCGTCGCTTCCGAGCAGACCGCTGCAGCAGAGGGCAAGGTTGGCGCACTCCGCCACGATCCTTTCGCAATGCTGCCGTTCGCTGGCTACAACATGGCTGACTACTGGGGCCACTGGCTCGAGCTGCAGGACAAGCTTGGTGACAAGTTCCCGCAGATCTACCAGGTCAACTGGTTCCGCCGCGATGAAGACGGCAACTTCCTGTGGCCGGGCTTCGGAGATAACGCTCGCGTTCTCGACTGGATCGTCCGCCGCGTCGCCGGCGAGGTTGATGCTATTGACGGCATGACGGGCCGTTACCCGAAGAAGGAAGACTTCAACCTCGAAGGCCTCGAGGACGAAGTGACCGATGAGGTTTGGGAGAAGCTCTTCGAGACCGATCCGGGAGCATGGGCCGATGAGGTCGACTCGACGGAAGAGTACTTCTCGCAGTTTGGCGACAAGCTCCCTGAAGAGATGACCGAGCAGCTCGCGAAGTTCCGTGAGCGCATCGCAGAAGCGAAGGAAGCCTAAGCTAACCGCTAGGTTTTAAACGCAAAGACGGGAGGGAGAGCGCGTTGCTCTCCCTCCCGTCTCATTAAGATTCATTGGACGGCATCGCCGTCCACCATCCGGGACTTATTGATCGGCGTCGGTTGTAAGCTAGGGTGTGGTTTATAATTAAAGTGTCCAGTGTCGAGCAAGGCACAAGGAGGCTACTGTGCTTTCCGTTCCAAACTGGTCCCGTGTTTACACGGGCAAGGTTCATGACATGTACGCGCCCATCCACGCCGTTGCGCACAGTGGCAATGAGATTATCATGCTTGTGACGTCGGACCGGATGAGCGTGCTCGACCGCGTCCTGCCCACTATGATCCCTGGTAAGGGCGAGGTGGTCAACGCGATTTCAGAGTGGTGGTTCAAAGCTCTCAAGGATGTCACGCCTAATCACTTTCTGTCGGACAACGTGCCCCCGGCGGTTCGCGGACGTGCGATGGTCGTCCAGCGGCTTCGCATGTTTCCTATCGAGTGTACGGTGGCTGGCTATGTGACCGAACGAGTCGTGTCGGAGCACGGCACGTCTGAAGCGCTGGCGGAACTCAACCTGCCGGCCGATCTGGACGTGGGAGACAAGCTCGACGAGCCCGTGTTTTTACCGTCGATTAAGGCTGAGGTGGGTGCCGACGACGAGCCCATCAGTTTCGCCCGCATGTGCGAGATCGTAGGGGAGGAGGCGGCGGAGCGTCTGCGCGAGCTGTCACTAGACCTATTCAAGGTTGCGAACTCGATAGCTGCATCCAAGGGCTTGATCATTGCGGATTCTAAACTCGAATTCGGCGCCTCGAGCGATTACGGCGACGAGGAGTTTGTTCTTGCCGATCAGGCGTTCACGCCAGATTCGTCGACGTATTGGATTGCCGACGAACTCAAGACGGGTCAGCCTCGTGCGTTTGGCAAGGACTATGTGCGCGAGGCGGTTGAGGACGCTGTGCGAGCCTGGATCCGTGGTGAAGGCCGGGCCCCCGAGCTTTCAACGGAAATCGTGAACGAAATGAGTTTCCGATACCGGCATGTGAAGTCTGCCTTATTTAGGTGACTCTTTTAGTTAAATGCTTGCCTAACCGCTGACTGTAAATCCCAGCGCTATCTATGGTGAAGCTATTTTAGCTAACTCGTAGATATTGCCGTACTGTTATTTGTGTGACGAGTGCCTAAGTTTGTAGGTACGACATGGGGAACCGGCAACATTGCTTTGAGAGCCGGATCCTTCAAAGGAGAATAACATGGCGACATCCCAGCCTGAAAAGCTTGATCAGCGAAACACTCGGTGGGAGGCTCACCGGCGTGAGCGTCGTCGCGAGCTCATCGGTACTGCGATTTCGGCAGTTCAAAAGTATGGCTATGACGCGTCGATGGATCAGATAGCAAGTGAGTCAAAAACGTCCAAGTCAATCTTGTACAAGTATTTTGGCAATAAAGAGGGGCTCCAGTACGCAATTGGCGAGCACACCATTTCGGAAATGGTCTGCGGAATTGAGGACGCTGTCGAGTCAGGGGTGTCGTTCGAAGACGTGCTGACGATCGTCATCAGTCAGTTCCTCGAACTCATCGAAGACAGCCCTGCGTTGTATCGCTTTATGAAGGTGGCCGAATTCGACGACGATCCCAACGCTGCAATGATCCCAAAAGTCGACCGATCAATGATCGATGCATGGAGCCGGCTGTTCTTCGTAGATAGCGAAATGACGAAGCACCGCTATCACAAAGGGGTGGTCCACGCGTGGCTCACCGCCGTCATCAGCATGGTGAAGGGAGTGGCTGAGTCGTGGCTCGTCGTGCGTGAGGTGACACAACATCCGGAAGTCTACCCGAACGCGGAGCTGTCCAGAGGCCAAGCAAACTTCGCGATCATTGAACGTGACCTGCTTCAGGGCATGCTTGTGCGTTCCATTTCGCGCATGATGGAAGAGGTTGTTGTGGATACCTATTCGCTCTTGACTGGCGAGGACGTGTCCGATGACAAGCGTGCGGAGCTAGAAGAACATGTCCGCATGTTCGCGCCTCCGATCGAAGAGAGATTGACCGAAATTTGAGAAAAATCGTTGCTCTGGCACGTATTTGTTTTAGTCTTGACTGCGGTTCGCCCTTGGGCCTGCCGCAGTTTCAATTGAAGGAGTACAAATGGATGCACGCCTAGAAGCCGTCTATGAAGAGGCGCTCAAGCGTAACCCGACTCAGCCTGAATTTCAGCAGGCTGTTCGCGAGGTGATGGAAAGCCTTGAACCGCTCCTGCTCAGCCGCAAGGACTACCAAGACGCAGCGATCCTCGAACGCATTATTGAGCCTGAACGCCAGATCATGTTCCGCGTCGCCTGGCAGGACGACCAGAACAAGGTGCGCGTGAATCGCGGCTATCGCATTCAGTTCAACTCAACTCTTGGGCCATATAAGGGAGGCCTGCGTTTTCACCCCTCCGTGACCTTGTCGGTCATCAAGTTTCTTGGCTTCGAGCAGATCTTTAAGAATGCTCTGACAGGCCAGGGAATTGGCGGCGGCAAGGGCGGATCCGACTTCGATCCGCATGGCAAGTCCGACGACGAGGTGATGCGTTTCTGCCAGGCCTTCATGATGGAACTCTCCCGCCACATTGGCGCCGATGTCGATGTGCCGGCTGGCGATATCGGCGTGGGGGCACGCGAGATTGGCTACCTATTTGGCCAGTACAAACGTCTCGCCCACCGCAACGAGGCTGGCGTCATCACGGGTAAGGGTGTGGGCTGGGGCGGTTCACTCGGACGTACCGAAGCCACCGGTTATGGCCTTGTTATGTTCGCCAACAACATGCTCGCCGAGCAAGGCGACTCCGTTGAGGGAAAAACTGCCATCGTGTCCGGATCGGGCAACGTGGCAACATACGCGATCGAAAAGTTCCAGGAGATGGGTGGCAAGGCCATCTCAATCTCCGATTCGGGTGGCGCGGTTTACGATCCCGACGGTATTGACGTCGGGCTTCTTAAACAGATCAAGGAAGTTCGCCGCGGTCGCGTGGCCGAATATGCCGCCGAGCGTCCGAACGCGACTTTCAAGGCGGGTGGCAAGGTGTGGGGTATTGGCGCTGACATTGCATTGCCGTGCGCTACCCAAAATGAAGTCCACGCGAACGACGTCCGCGCAATGGAAAAGGGCGGCGTGAAACTCATTGCCGAAGGTGCCAACATGCCGCTGACGCCGGGTGCTATCGAAACCGCACAGAATGCGAAGATGCTCTACGCGCCTGGAAAGGCAGCGAACGCCGGAGGCGTTGCGACGTCAGCCCTCGAAATGCAACAGAATGCGTCGCTCCAAGGATGGACGTTCGACGTCGTTGAAAAGAAGCTGGAAGCAATCATGGAAGATATCCATTCCACGTGCCTTCAGACGGCCGAATACTTGGACGAGCCAGGCAACTATATGGTGGGTGCGAATGCAGCCGGTTTCATGAAGGTAGCAGACGCGATGATCGAGCAGGGCGTTGTGTAATCTCCGCTTTGGTGAAACCTAAAAATCTGTACCTCAGGGTGGCAACGCGTAACGCGTTGCCACCCCGTTTTCCTTGGTGTTAGCCAAAAGTGGGCAACGGTACACGGATTCTGTCTAAGATTGGATGCACGTGTGACCAATCCATGAAAGGGATCTTTTATGACGCACAATACGCGTAGGCCGCGACTTCGCTCCGCAGTGAGCGCTGTCGCGGCGATTTTATTAGGAACTGCCGGCATGGCAGCTCCCGCCGTAGCGGCTGAAGACAATATCGCTACAGTTGATCCGGTCGTGCTCGAAGATGAGCTTGACCCCGTACCCTCGGATAGCGAAGAAGCTACACCTGAGGGCAACACTGATGCCTCCGAACTTACATCGGAAGAAGTAGAGGCCGAATCGAACGCATCAGAATCGGACGCCGAGACCAACCCAGTTGAGGAAGAATCACCGACCGAGCCGCTGCCCGTAGTTGTGGGTGGTGGATGGGATCTGAGCGTTGCGGCGATTTCTGATTTCCATGGTGCGATTCGGACTGCGCCGGTTATCGCGCATATGTTGGATGGTTTGCGTGCTGATGGTGAGACGCACTTTGTGTCGGTTGGCGATTCCATTGGTGGTTCGAAGTTCGAGTCTGCAATTGCGCAGGATGTTCCAACCATCGATGTTCTTAATGCGATGGGTCTGGTTGTTTCTGCTGTGGGTAACCACGAGTTTGATCAGGGCTATGCAGATCTGCGTGATCGTGTGCTTGAGCTTGCGGACTTTGTGTATCTTGGCGCTAACGTTGATGATGCTGAAATCGAGGACTATCAGATCCTTGAGGTTGACGGCGTCAAGGTTGCCTACGTGGGAGCGGTGACGGAGGATACTCCGTCGTTGACGGCGGCTTCGGCAACGGCTGGTCTGACTTTTGTTGATCCGGTCGCTCGTGTCAACGAGATCGCTGGGAAGTTTAAGGACGGTGACCTGGATAACGGTGAGGCGGATGTTGTCGTTGCTTTGATTCACGAAGGTTCCGCGGTGGTGAGTACTCTTGGTGCGGATGTTGATCTGGCATTTGCTGGACACACCCATGTTGCTGCTGTAACTGCTACTGATTCTGGGGCTCCGGTCTGTCAGCCGGGTGCTTCCGGTGAGACTCTTGCGGTCGCGAGCATTGAGCGCACTGCTGATGGCACTTTTGATGTGTCGTGTGAGAACCAGGTCGTTGCGGTTGATGAGTTCGACAAGGAAGGGAACCTCGTTTCGGAGGCTCCAAAGAACGCTAAGATTAAGGCTCTTGTCGATGAGAAGGTTGAACAGTCCAAGGTTCTTGGTGCTGAGGAGCTCTTCACGATTGAAGGCGTCGCCAATCGTGGCACGAATAAGGGGCCTGGTGATGAGGGTGGCAATCGAGGCACGGAGTCCTCGGCAGGTAATCTGATCGCTCAGGCGTTCTACGAGTATGGCCAGACTCTGGCTGCTCCTGCTGATTTTGGCATCATGAACTCAGGCGGTATTCGCGCTGATTTCGATCCAAACGGTGATGGCATTGTCACGTTCAAGGAGTCGTTCGACGTTCAGCCATTTGGTAATTCGTACGGTACTCGTGTGATCACTGGTGCGGACGTTTACGAGCTCCTTGAGCAGCAGTGGAAGCCGGGCGAGTCTCGTCCGATTCTCCGTCTTGGTCTGTCGGATAACGTCAAGTACGTCTACGATCCGATGGCCGATTATGGCGAGCGCATCCTTGCTGTCTACATCGATGGCGAGTTGCTCGTTGCTGATGACACCGAGTACACCGTGGCATCGTCGTCGTTCCTTCTTGATGCTGGCGATACCTTTACGGCGCTTGCGAATGCTGGAAACCCTGTTATCGATACAGGAATTATCGATAATGAGGTGTTCAATATTGTTGCTAAGGAATGGGCCGAGGCAGATGGTGCGGTCAAGCCTGACTACACCCAGCGTTCCTTCGGATACACCGGTCCGCTCACGTTTGAGGCTGGTCAGGAAGTCACGGTTGAGCTTTCCTCGCTCGTTATGACTTCCTCCGAGCCCAAGCCTGAGACTGTCGCAGTCTTGATTGACGGTGTTGAAGTTGGTACTGCCGACATTGATGCGACGATCACGGCGACGTACGACGAATCGGGTAAGGCGACCGTGACCTTCACGGTTCCAACCACGTCCGGACCGTCCGTTTTGACGATCAAGTCCAGCGATGGCTCCACCATCGACCTAGCCGTAACTATTAATGACACCGCCCCTGCTACCTGTGAGGTCATGAAGCCGCCGGCACGTTTGGCAGCTGCGACCGACCGCTTCGGCGAAGCAACGGGCGACGTCTACGCGGACGTCTGGGCTGTGAACGGCGCCGGAGAAATGCACTTCTACAAGGGATACTCTTCGGGTCTTGCACACGTAGGCATCGTCGACTGTGACTTCCAAGTCACTGCGTTGGCGAAGGTCACGGACGTCAACGGTGATGACCGTGCAGACTTCATTGGCCGTCACGCCAATGGCCGTCTGTACTTCTACTACTCGACTGGAGATGGTTTCCTCCAAAAGGGCAAGCAGGCCGGTCACGGTTGGAACGGCATGGATAACATCGTCTACGCCGGCAAGCTAGGCTCGTCCTCGGATGAGTACGTGGTCGCACGCCAAGTCGCAACCGGCCATCTGTACCGTTACAAGCTAACCCGTAACGGCCTGACCTCCACGACCAAGATCGGTCACGGTTGGGGTGGCATGGAGCAGATCGTGTCTGTTGGCGACATCGTGGGCAATAGCAACTCTGACCTCATCGGTATTCGTAATGATGGCAAGATGTTCGCTTACACGGGCCAGAACAACGGTACCGTCCTCACCTACGGCCAGATCGGCCACGGTTGGAAGCAGTTCGTAGACGCATTTGTCCCGGGCGATCTAACCAAGGATGGAAAGATGGATCTGGTTGGCGTTCGCGGCGACGGTAAGATGTTCCGCTACGCCAATACCGGACGTGGCTCTTTCAAGCCTGCCGTCCAGATTGGACACGGGTGGGGAGCAATGGAACTGATGAATTAGTTCGAGCTCTTCGCTGAACATTGGCGGGCCTCGGAGGGTCACCTCCGAGACAA
>JBHWRK010000057.1:0-3121 GCA_043426715.1 Trueperella sp.
TAGTGGCAATCACTCCGGCCGCAAGGAGCGCTCCTGTGCCGGTCGAAGCGATTTTCAAGATGCCTGTTGTCACGCGTCCTTGCCGGAGAGCTCCCAGATGCCCCTGAAAGCCCTTTCCTGTGGCTGGGAAACGGTCCTCGAGATGGTCGTCGACGTAGCCCCCTACCGCAGCGCTCACCGCCGCAATAGCCGGCGCTAGGCCGTGCGTGCCCGACACTGCGCTACCTGCAAGTAACCCCGCGAGGACGTCTATGCCACCTGTGAGAGACACGGGATCACCCGCAAAGTTCGTTCGCTTCCACGAGGGTAGATCCGCCTGGTCGAGGCCGGCACGGGTTGTCAAAGAGCCCGCCGCTGCAACGAGCGCGGAAATCATCACTGCGTCTCTTCGCTCGCCGGTTCTTCGTCTGGTTCGTCCACCGGTTCCGGGATCACCTCGGTGCGCTCTCCGAGCACGCGTTGAGCACCAGCATCAAGTCCGAGATGTACCAAGCCGTCGTTCAGCTCAGTCGCCACAGCGACGGGGACATTAATCAGGCCGACGGCGAGGTTGATGGAATCGACCGTCGATACCTCCGAGGCACCATCGCGCAGGGCCCTCACTACATCGCCTTCAGAATTCGCAGCTCCGGCCACAACTGTGGGACCACGCGTGCCGAGCTCAGTAACGAGCGTAGTAAACGACGTCGTCGTGTATTGCTGTTGTGCCGCCGCATCGGGATCTGGTGTTTCTTCCGTCGATGGTTCCACATCGGGTGCAACAACGACGACGGCGTTCGACCCGTTAGCTAGTCCCTCAAGCGACATCATCGGCGTATCTGTGCCCGTCATGAGGCCCGCAAGAGTGTCGTGTACGCCAACACCGTCGCGAACGAGGCTGTTGAGTGCAAGGGCGAGAACCTGATTAGTCTCAGCTTCGTCCTCAACAGCTGGCACGTAGGCGCGAATCTGATCAGCGAACGTTGTTCGGAAAGAATTCTGGGATGCGAGCGTCCACGTCTCCGTAATCTCGGCTGATCCGGCGATCGACGCACCCGCGCTTTCAAGCCGTTCGCGAATGTTCACCACGTCGGCATCGGGGACGCCGGGCAGTACAACCATCGCTACGGTCTGACCGTCCAAAGTGCCATCCAGAAGAGACGGCGCCACCTCGTCGAAAGCCTGCTCTTGAAGAGCAAGGGACGTTTCGATCTCGGCGTTGGTCTCCTTGAGCGTCTGGTTGGTCGCCCGCAGATCAGCGACCTGGCTTTGAAGGACGTTGCCGATCGAATTCTGGAGCGGTCCCGCGCCAAGGATAATGCCAATCGCCAGCGCGAAAAAGACCGAAATAAGTGAGACTAAGTGATACCTAAAATCAACCACGATGACACCTTAAAATATATTCTTGATCCACAAGATGAAGTCGGACCACCACACACGAACAAGGTCGAACGTGATCTGCCCGGCTTCTGTCGCGGAAATAGCGGCGAGTACACCCAAAATACCTGCGATTAGAAGAAACGCGATTTGCCAGTTAGAAATGCGCGAGCGGTACAGGTGCGAGACTCCGCGCGCGTCCACCAGCTTTGAGCCAATCTGAAGACGGGTTAGGAACGTCGAGGCCATCCCCCGCCGACCCTTGTCGAGGAAGTCGACCAAATTCGAGTGCGTTCCCACGGCCACGATCATGGCCGCACCGCGCCCGTCGGCCAGCAGCATAGCCATGTCCTCGGACGTACCGGTAGCAGGGAAAATCTTGTGTTCGACGCCCAGATCTTCAACGCGCTTGCAGCCTGGCGCCTCGCCATCTCGGTAGGCGTGAACAACAACTTCGGCACCGGAGCGCAAGGCTTCGTCAGAGACTGAGTCCATATCGCCAACAATAATGTCGACCTTGTACCCAGCCTCGAGAATGGCATCGGCTCCCCCATCCACGCCAACCATGACCGGGCGGTATTCGCGAATGTACGGACCGAGCGTCCGCAGGTCCTCTTTGTACTGGTGACCGCGCACGACGATCAATACGTCACGCCCCTCGAATTCCGTCTCGACATCGGGCAGGCCGGCACCGTCGAGGATGAGTTCCTGCTCTTTTTCGAGGTACTCCATCGTGTTGTATGCAAATGCCTTGAGCTGGACTGTCATGCCAGCCTTTGCCTCCACAAGGCTATGTTCAATCGTTTCGGGAGTTTGATAGGTGCCCTGACTGATGAGTGTCTCGCCGCGGTACACCTCGCCATCTTCGGTGATCTTCAGCGTGTGCCCTTCACGCACATCCATGATTCCGGATCCCAAATTGTCAACGACGGGAATGCCCGCCTCAACGAGAATCTTCGGCCCAAGATTCGGATAACGTCCAGATGTCGACTTCGCTGCGTTCAGAACAGCGGCTGGGCGGATCTCGACAAGACTTTCGGCTGCCACCCGATCGATGTCCTCATGATCGATGACAGCCACCTCACCCGGGCGGAGTCTCTTCACGAGATTTTTCGTGCGCGAATCGACGCGGGCGACTCCTCCGAGTTCGTCCGCGCCGATCTCTACAACGCGGCGTCGGCGTTTAAATACCATGGTGTCATCATGGCACAACGGCCGTGCGAATGAGTTCAGCGGCGTGGGTGCGTGCCGCTGTAGAGTCCTCGTGTCCAGAGAGCATTCGGGCCAGTTCCGCCACCCGTTCATCGCCGTCGACGACGATCACATCCGTTGCTGTCGTGTCTCCATCCGTCTTCTTGGCGACGACGACGTGTTCGTTCGCATACGCCGCAACCTGGGCGAGGTGGGTCACCGCAAGCACTTGGCTCGACCGAGCTATCCGGGCAAGGCGCTCACCTACGGAAAGCGCGGTCTTTCCGCCGATTCCAACGTCGACCTCATCGAAAATAAAGGTGTGATCAGGTAACGAATTCGTGTTCAATGTCGCTTCTAAGGCGAGCATGATGCGCGACATCTCACCACCAGACGCAGACGTCGCAAGGGGTAGTTCGGGTGATCCACGGTGGGCGGCAAGGAGGAAGGCAACGTCGTCTTGGCCATGGCTCGCGGGCTCCGAAAGCGGCTCAAGACTGACGCTAAATGTGGCGTCTTTCATGGCTAAGCTATGAAGTTCATTCGTCACACGGGAGGCCAGGTCGTCACAGAC
>JBHWRK010000058.1:0-6503 GCA_043426715.1 Trueperella sp.
CGCAACGAGAGAGTCCTCATCGCCCGCGGCAAGCGCGCCCTCCGCGCCCTGAGCAGGCGCTGGCACTGAGCTCTCGGATTGCACTGGGCGCTCAAACAGGTAGAACACTCCCACAAGGAAACCTGCAAACGCGAGGGTTCCTGCAAGGAATACAAGCGATGACGGCGGTGCCCACGATGGCCACCACATCTCCCCGCCCGCCGAATCCAAAATGTAGCGATTCATGGTGGAGCGCAGGGCCATCATGTTCGACGTAGCGAGTAAAACAATGAGGAACCAGCGTTGAAGCGTCGTCATCGTTCCCGAACCGCGCCACAGCACAATGCCGAGCCCAAGCGCGAGAAGCGGCAGGATATAACGAGGTTGGACGAAGTCACCGACTATTTGGTTACGACTAAACAGCACGAGAAGCGGGACGAAGAATAGTAAGACGACCACTGACACGAGCGCAGTGGCCTCGCGCCAATCGAACCTGCGCAGACCAAAAAAGAGCAGTGCACCAAAAGCAATAATTGCGAAGGTGGGAACGATATAGGGCAGGGGAACATCGAACCAGCCGAGATCCCATGTGCCAAACGCGCCCATCCAAATATGTGGCACGTCGAAGGCGTTTTGAATGAGCTGGTCGCGCGTTTGCCCCTCGCCCGAGCGGCCCGCCAATGTTCCAAAGAAGTCCGAGATGAGGTTGACGTTCGCGAAGGCACTAAATCGTCCCGTTCGGGCCATGAGCGCGCCGACGACGCCGAGCGCCAGCAACGCCGGAAGTCCGATCGTGAGGAGCATACGTTTCGTGAAGTGGCCGGCCACAAGGACTGCGGCGAGCGCGGCGAATAGTCCAAAAGCTCCCCCGTCTGTGCGCGTGCCTGCAACAACCACGAGTGCGATGACGCTCAGACCAATGAGCGCCCACCTGCGCCAGCCCTGTGCTTCAAAGATCGACGCTGTGGCAACAAAGATGACCAGCGGGCCGTAGATGACCCAGGCCGACGGATTGATCGAGGCGATTGTAAACAAGCCGAGTGGGACGATCGAGCCAGCGACGGCGAACCACAGGGCACGGCGTCGCTCCGGTCGAATGAGCCCGGTGAGTAAGCCAAGGCCGAGCGTCACAAGTGTGGCATTGAGGAAGCGGGCGTCTCGGAAGGTGATCTCCGCGTCGTCGCCAACGGTGACATGCTGGATCGTGTAGTACACGTCTGGGTAGGCGCCGCGAAAGTTGCCATTGCCCGTTTCGATCATCTCTTCACCCGCCAGGGCTTCATCGATACAGGCGGCGCCGATGTCTGGATCATTGCGGTAGCAAATCTCGGCCGCTGCGTTTGCCCGAACGAGCCGGTAGCCTTCCGACCGGCCCGGTTCACACAACCCCTCCTCAAAACCCTGCGAGCAGTACATGGAGGACAGGTGGTAGGGAGAGTCAGGTTCTCCGTATGGTGCGATGACAGTCGCCCAAGCGAGAAGGCTCATGAGAAGCAATGCTGGGACTGCGATAAGTCCCGCAAGTGACCTGTGCTGCTTCACTCGTTTCATGCCCTGCCCTTCAGATCAGCGTGTGGTCCGCGGTGTTCCCACCCGCACGTGAAGAGCTTACCGTTATTTCCAATGGGCCAGATGCGGTGCATGATAACTGGCGGGTATGAGCGGCGAGTGGCAGGTAGGATTGCACGGGTCGAGGATAAGCACGGGTCGAAGGAGAACAATGCGCTGGATGATCACCGGAGCCACTGGAATGCTTGGCACCGATCTCGTAGCCCTGCTTGAGGAGCGCGGCGAGGACGTCGTCGCTCTCGGCCGGAGCGACGTCGACATCACCGATCCCGCGAGCGTCGATACGCTGGGCGATGCAGACGTCGTCATCAATTGTGCTGCTTACACAGCCGTTGACGCCGCGGAAGACGACGAAGGTGCAGCTTTCAGGGTCAACGCAGTGGGGCCGCAGCTGCTTGCGCGGAAGGCGAAGGAGCTGGGGGCGCTCCTTGTGCATCTCTCCACCGATTACGTGTTTCCTGGCGACGGTGAAACTCCTTACGGGGAATATGGGCCACTCGCGCCCGCCGGTGCTTACGGCCGCACGAAAACAGCAGGGGAGTGGGCGGTTCAATCTGAAACTGATGACCATCTGATCATTCGTACCGCGTGGTTGTACGGGGAACACGGCTCGTGCTTCCCCAAGACGATGGCAAAACTCTCGGATAAGCATCCGGAACTCAACGTGGTAACCGATGAGATCGGCCAACCCACGTGGACGAGGGACCTCGCGGACTTGATCGTCCGACTGGTTGAGGCGAAGGCACCGGCGGGAATCTATCACGGCACCTCGTCGGGGCAGACCAACTGGTACGGGTTCACCAAGGAGATCATGGTGGCGTACGGCAAGGATCCGGCGATCGTGGGGGAGACGACCGCGGCCGCGTTCAATCGCCCAGCGCCTCGCCCGTCGTACTCGGTGCTCGGACATGACTCGCTCAATGCGATCGGCGTCGCCCCGATCGGCGACTGGAAGCAGCGCTGGCAGGAGGCCTCGCCCGCGGTGCTTGCTGATCTCGGCTGAGGCGCACACCACCATCGTTTCGACAGGTGATACGTAATTTCGCATTGTGGACATCGCGCGTCACAATGGCGTCATGTCTGAAAACGCAATCACCAATAATGCACAACCAAAGCGCTCGGCGGAGGATAGGGCGGCACTTGTTGCCGTGACAGTCTTTCCGATCTTGATCGTTATCGCTGCCGTCTGGGCGTTCACTTTCCCAGGTGCAGCGTCGAACATCACGCCACACGTGTCCACGTTGCTTGGCATCATCATGTTCGGCATGGGCCTCACGCTGACCCTGCCAGACTTCAAGCTGGTCCTCACGCGACCCTTGCCGATTCTGCTGGGCGTCATTGCCCAGTACGTCATCATGCCGGGCCTTGCCGTGCTTCTTGTGAACCTCCTCGGACTGCCGGATGCGATCGCCGTCGGTGTGATCCTGGTGGGCTGTGCGCCGGGCGGTACGTCGTCGAATGTCATCTCCTACCTCTCAAAGGCTGACGTGGCTCTTTCGGTCACGATGACCTCCATCTCCACACTTCTTGCACCACTCATGACACCGTTGCTCGTTCAGTGGCTGGCTGGTACCTACATGGAGATCGACGGCGGTGCCATGGCATGGTCGATTGTGAAGACCGTCCTCGTTCCCGTCATCGCAGGTCTGGTCCTGCGCCTGATCATCCCGAAGGTGATCGATCGGATTCTGCCGGCCCTGCCGTGGATCTCGACGATTGGTATTTGTGGCGTGGTTGCCGGTGTAATCCCCGGTTCGGCTGAGGCATTTGCGACCGCTGGCTTGGCGATCTTCGCCGCAGTGATCTTGCATAACCTGTTCGGGTACGTCCTTGGATATGCCGCGGGTAAGGTGTTCCGCTTTGATAATCGCGTGGCTCGTACCATATCGATTGAGGTTGGCATGCAGAATTCGGGTCTGGCGGCGACGCTATCGCGTACCTACTTCACTCCTGAGACTGCCCTGCCGGCCGTCATTTTCTCGGTGTGGCACAACCTTTCTGGAGCGTTCCTTTCGATGATCTTCCGCCGCTCGGCGGAAAGGGACGCCAAGGCGTCGGCTGCTGGTCAGGCTGACGAAAAGCCCGGTTCGATAGCCAGTTAGGCAAGGCGTTTACCGCAAGATAGTGCGCGGGCACTGTCTTGCGGTGATGCGCGTCGTCCAAAGTCTGACTTGTGGCATGTTGTGTCGGAGAGACATGGCGTAATGCAACTGTCAGCATCACGGATTGGCACAGGAGAAAGACCGATGGGCGAAAACAACTACCAGCCACCGCAGCAGCATGGGCAACAACCCAACTATTCACAGGGCTACTACCCGCCGCCTGAATACCCGGGGCAACAGACATCCCAATTTAATACCATGCCAGGGCAGTACGGGGATGGCTTTGAGCCACCAAAAAAGAAGACGCCGTGGTATGAGCGTTGGTGGGTGTATGCAGTTGCTGGCATCGTCGCAATCGCGATCATTGTGGCTGTGGCCAGTGGCTTAGGGGGCGGCGAAAAAGAGGATACTGGCGACGCGACTCCATCCGCATCGGTTGAGCCCTCACAAACCCCAACTGATGAAGAGACGGATGAGCTTGATCCGGTCGAGACCTCGGCGAGCCCAACCGAGGAACCCGAACCGACACAGGAAGCATCACCTGCAGACTCGTCAGTGCCGGCAGAGCACGCCGCCGCCTTGCGTTCCGCGGAAAGTTACCTCACCTTCACGGAGTTTTCCAAGGACGGGCTTTACGACCAACTGACCTCCCAATATGGTGATGGGTTCCCAGCGGATGCGGCACAATATGCGATCGAGAATCTCGATGTGGATTGGAAAGAGCAAGCATTCAAGTCTGCGGAAAGTTACCTTAGCTTCATGGCGTTTTCTAAGGCGGGGCTCTACGACCAGCTAACCTCCGAATACGGAGGCAAATTTACGCCGGACGAAGCCGAATACGCGGTCAATCGAGTTACGGTGGACTGGAATGAGCAGGCCCTGCAATCTGCAATGGACTATCGGGACATGATGGACATGTCCGACTCCCAGATTTACGATCAGCTGACTTCGGATTACGGAGGGAAGTTCACGCCCGAGCAGGCGCAGTACGCCGTCGACAATCTGCCGAATTAGTATTTTGCTCGCCTAGCCGAGGAACTCCCTGAGCGCCCGCTCCCTGTACCCGAAAAGTTTTCGCAGTTCTCTGCGGACTATTGGGGC
This sequence comes from Trueperella sp., assembly GCA_043426715.1. Lineage (GTDB taxonomy): Bacteria > Actinomycetota > Actinomycetes > Actinomycetales > Actinomycetaceae > Trueperella. The sequence continues at coordinate 4,752 of JBHWRK010000058.1, forward strand.
AGCGGGGCGTAACGCTAGGGGCAGTCCCCAGTTGACGATGTCGGTGATGCGAGTGCGTTCGCCGGTTTCGACTTCGCTGAAAATGTGCCGATGCCGCCAATGATTAAATGGCCTGCTGACCTGCACATCCTCGAATAGTTCAGGCGGTTCCAGTTTCGTATGCCGCACACGCCATGGCAGGCCGACGGGACCCACGCCCGCGCCGGGCAACGCGATGTTCGGCAAGAACCGCGAAAGAAGAGGATGAGAAACCCGGAGCACCACTTCGGACCCGGGGTTTAAGCCATTGGTGAGCGGAATCGTCACAACGCCCATGCCGGGCGGCGTGAGCACGCTGAACAGATCTGGCCCTAAATGCGCCCCGAAAACCTCGCGCCTCGGGTGCTCGTAGTAGCTGACGTGAACGAAAGTATGCGCGCTCGAGGAACTGCGGTGCACCTTCACATAAAGCCCGCTACATGCCCTGCTCGATGAGGTCCAGCAAATATTGGCCGTAGCCCGACTTCACGAGGGGTTCGGCGCGATCCGCCAGACCGTCGTCGTCGATGAAGCCCATCCGCCACGCAACCTCTTCAGGGGAACCGATCTTCAGGCCTTGCCGTGCCTCGACGGTGCGGACGTATGCCGTGGCGTCCGCGAGCGAATCGAACGTACCCGTGTCGAGCCAAGCCGTACCGCGGGGGAGAACCTCCACTGAGAGCTTACCGGCCTCGAGGTAGGCCCTGTTGACGTCCGTGATCTCGTACTCGCCCCGAGCCGATGGCTCAAGATTCTTCGCGATCTCCACCACGTCGTTGTCGTAGAAGTACAGGCCAGGTACCGCGTAGTGCGACTTGGGCTTCTCGGGCTTTTCTTCAATAGAGACTGCCTTGAAGTCGGCGTCAAATTCGACGACGCCGTACCGCTCCGGATCCATCACATGGTAGGCAAACACTGCGCCGCCGTCGGGATCAACGTTTCGGCGCAACTTCGTACCCATGCCCGGGCCGTAAAAAATGTTGTCGCCAAGGATAAGGGAAGCGGGCTCGTTACCCACGAACTCCGCGCCCAAAACAAACGCCTGCGCTAGACCGTTCGGCACTTCTTGGACGGTAAACGAGAGGTTAATTCCAAATTGTGAACCATCGCCGAGTAACCGATGGAATTGTGGCGCATCTTCCGGAGTAGTAATGATTAAAATGTCCTGAATGCCAGCTAGCATAAGTGTGGACATCGGATAGTAGATCATCGGTTTGTCATAGACCGGGACCAACTGCTTGGATGTACCCAATGTAATCGGATGAAGACGAGTGCCGGATCCACCGGCCAGAATAATTCCACGCATATTCCTATTGTGGCTCAATTTGATGGAGGATGTGCACAAAGCCGGAAAAGGTGTTCACTGTGAGTAAGAAAGCGATGACCGCCGAGGACCGTTCCGCACTGGTTGCGGTGACGGTGTTTCCCCTCATCATTGTTCTCGGAGCGGTGTGGGCGTACCACTTCCCAGCGACCGCTTCCCACATGACCCCCTACGTCTCGCCGGGGCTTGGCTTCATCATGTTCACGATGGGCCTGACCTTGAAAGTGAGTGACTTTAAGCGGGTAGCCGAGCGGCCACTCGCCGTCCTTATCGGGGTGAGCGCCCAATACATCGTCATGCCCGCCGTGGCATTTGGGCTCGTTCACCTACTGAACCTGCCGGCTGGAATTGCGATCGGCGTGATCCTCGTGGGATGCGCTCCGGGTGGTACGGCCTCGAACGTGGTGGCC
>JBHWRK010000059.1:0-10053 GCA_043426715.1 Trueperella sp.
ACGTAGTCGAGATGCCATCGAGAGCGCTCTGAGATTGGGTCTCGAGTTCGCCGTTGTACCCAAACCAACCGATCACCCAGACGCCCATGGCGCCGCCGAGTGCCTGGCCGAGCTTGCGCATAAACGAGAAGATTGCGTACGTAGTACCCTCGTTGCGGATGCCGGTCTTCCATTCACCGTATTCGATGGTGTCAGCCTCTAGATTCCACATGAGTGAGTTGCCTAGACCTGAAGCGACACCAATAAACACCACACCGGCGAAGGCAAGTGGGATCGAGTCAGCATCAGAGAAGTAGACAATGATTCCACCAACGAGCCCGAAGAAGCACGCGGCCTGGAACAGGCGAGGCTTTCCAAACTGTCGAATCAGGTGTGGCAGGAACGGGGCAAGGAGAATGACCGCTCCGTACAAAATGACGGCGAATGCCCCCATAAGTCGAGCATCACCCAGCACGTCCCGCGACCAGTATGCGAGAACGCCAATTCCCGTAAAAAGTGCAACGAGGAATACGACCGAGTTGAGGCCTAGTGCCTGGAGCGCACGATTCTTCTTGAGGATTTCAATGGACTGTCCCAGTGAAACCTTCGCCACTTTACGTTCCACGTTCTCTCGGGCGCTAACCACGAGGAAGAAATACAGGGCGATTGCGAGGACGCCGAGCACTGCAATCGTGCGTATCATAGCGGACTGCAAACCTTCGGGATCGCCTTGGTACTTCTGCACCGACGGGCTAATAGCAACAGCGACGAGGACCTGCATAATAGCGGCGCCGACGGAACGGAAGATAGCCAGCTTCGCTCGTTCCTCGCCGTTATCCGTCATAGCGGCGGCGAGAGATCCATATGGAACGTTCACCATCGTGAAGAACACGCTGCCCATAAGGAAGTAGCTCACGGCAGCCCATACGACAGCCCACGTAGTTCCATAGAACTGGCCCGGAATTGCAAAGCAGGCAATTGCCATAATGACAAGTGGGATGCACGCAAAGGCAATCCACGGCCTGAATTTGCCCCACCGCGTGGAGGTTCGGTCGACGATCGAGCCGATGATCACGTCAGTGAATGCGTCGATGAACCGCATCATCAGGAAGATTGTGCCAACCGTGGCGGGAGAGATGAGTGCAACATCTGTGTAGTAAAGCGGTAGAAAGGTGAGCGCGAGCGAAAAAGCTAGATTGTTCGCGGTATCGCCGCCGCCGTAGGCGACAAACTGCCGTAAGGACAGTCGCTTCGCACCACGCTGGTTGACCAGCGGAGTCGATTTGGATGTAGACATGGAATTCTCAATTCTTGGTACTTTGCATCATTGCGAATGTGAAACTGGATGGCAATGCTAAGGTGTCGCTTCTTTGCAGAACGCTCGCTTATTGCGCATCAGTTGCTTGCAAGCGTAAGGCGCTGAAGAACTCATGGAAACACCGTTGCCAACAATTTCCAGTCGGCCATCAAACCCGCAGGTCAAAGTGCTGCCCAATGGAAATTTTTGGCAACATTTTCAAATGTTGCCGTTTTTGCGTGAAAGTAGAAGTGTCCGAGGCCGAATAGCGCAAAGCTATCTCAGGCAGATTTCCCTATGCAACGATGCAAGATCGAGGAAGATTATGTTACAACCTAAGAACTCTAAGTCCAGGCAACTCCTTGACCTCTCCGGTGTCTGGAATTTCCGTACCGATGGAGACGGCGTGGGCCGCGATGAGAAGTGGTTCGACGAAAAGCTCACCAATGCACGGCTCATGCCCGTGCCCGCAAGTTACAACGACATTGTTCCGGGCAGAGAACTCCACGATTACGTCGGAGAGGTGTGGTACCAGCGAACCTTCGTCGTGCCGCACACGTGGCAGGACGAGCGAATCGTTCTCCGCTTTGATTCTGCAACTCACCGCGCAACCGTGTGGGTAAACGGCACCGAAGTGGTCTCCCATGAGGGCGGCTACATGCCATTCGAAGCCGATATCACCGATATTGCTACGCCGGGCGAGGAGATCCTCATTACCGCAGCGGTAGACAACGTGCTGACGTGGTCGACAATCCCTCCGGGTATCGTAGAGGAGACTGAACATGGCAAGCGTCAGCGCTACATGCATGACTTCTTTAACTATGCGGGCATCCACCGTTCGGTGAAGCTCTACTCCACACCCAAGCGCTACGTTTCAGACGTACTCGTCGTGTCGGACATTGAAGATCCACTCGCCTCCACCATTGAGGCCAAGGTCAAGATCAAGGTTTCCGCCGAGGGCGAGGACGTCGATACTCGAGTGCGCATTCTCGACGCTGACGGCACGGAAGTTGCATCCTCCGAGGGCGCAGATACCGAGATCTTTCTGTCCGACGCAAAGTTGTGGCAGCCCGGCGAGGGTTACCAATACACTGCTCAGATCGAGCTCTACGACGGCGACACGTTGGTTGATGAGTACCGTCAGCTTTTCGGCCTGCGAACGGTCGAGGTCAGGGGAACGGAGTTCCTCATTAACGGCAAGCCATTCTACTTCAAGGGCTTCGGCATGCATGAAGACCACCTCGTCTTCGGCAAGGGACAGCATGATGCCTCCATGGTCCATGACTTTGAAATCCTGAAGTGGATGGGGGCAAATTCAGTTCGTACCTCCCACTACCCATACTCGGAAGAGTTCATGGATTACGCGGATGCGACCGGCCTTGTGGTTATCGACGAAACTGCCGCGGTTGGCTTCAATAAGAGCGTTGCGGCGTTCCTCGGTATGCATATCGACAACGTCTACGGCCCGGAAGCAGTCTCGGCCGAAACCAAGAAGACTCATGAAGCGGCCATCCGTGAGCTCATTGAACGCGACAAGAATCGGCCTGCCGTGGTCCTTTGGTCGATCGCGAACGAACCCGAGTCTGATACCGATGAGTCTGTTGAGTACTTCGAAAGCCTCTTCGAGTTGACTCGCGAACTCGATCCCACTCGACCGGTCGGCGTCGTTAACGCTCAGTTTGCCCCTGCCGATAAGTGTAAGCTCGCCCAATTCTGCGACGTCATTATGATTAACCGCTACTACGGCTGGTATTTCAGCTCAGGTGAGCTCGAAGAGGCCGAGGCCATGATGGACGCCGAGCTGGCTCAGTGGGCTCAGAAGGGCAAGCCCGTTCTCATGACTGAGTTTGGCGCCGATACGGTTGCGGGACTTCACACGATGAATGGCGCGATGTGGTCGGAGGAGTACCAAACTGAAGTGATCGCAATGAACCTCCGTGTCATGGATAAGTATCCGGAGATCCAAGGCGAGCACCTGTGGAACTTCGCAGATTTCCAGACCTCGCTCGGTGTGGTCCGAGTCGATGGAAACAAGAAGGGAATCTTCACCCGCGATCGTCGTCCGAAGGCTATTGCGCACATGCTGCGCCGCCGCTGGACCCAGGGAGACACCGTCCCTAACTCGCAGGACTAGTCAACGGGCTAGCTTCTACACAATTAATAAAACACATTCCGCCGGGGCCTGACGCCCTAGGTCCCGGCCTGTGACATGTCAAGGAAGACTAATGAAGACAGACAATTTCAGGAAGCATTATGAGGACAATCCGCTTCGCACTCGCGAAGACTTTCAGCAGTACGTCCGCGATCTATTCGAGCCACTTGTTCCGTACTACGAAGAGGGCGTATCTCGCGTCATCTTGGGGCCGACGGGCGCTATGTACGACGAGGCGTCCGAAGGGGTAGAGGCTTACATTCGGCCTATCTGGGCACTGGCACCGCTTGCCGCAGGTGGTGGCGAGTTTGCGCACTGGGATCTCATTCGTCGTGGCCTGATCGAAGGCACCGATCCCTCCTCTAAGTACTACTGGGGCGAGGTTGGCGCAACTCCGTTTATCGACGCCACCACGGATCAGCGCATGGTAGAGATGGCGGCATTTGGATTCGCGCTTGCCCTTGCACCCGAGGAGTTCTTTGAGCCCCTCACGGATGAGCAGAAGCAGAACGTCTACGACTGGCTTGCTCCGATCAACACGATTGGTCTGCGTGACAACAACTGGCAGTTCTTCCGCGTCTTGGTGAACCTTGGCCTCGAGCGCGTGGGCGGTCCCACCGACTGGGCCGCCGCTGAGAAGAGTCTAGCAACCCTTGAGTCGAACTATCTCGGTGATGGCTGGTACCGCGATGGCGAGTGGCAGAAGACCACAGACTTCTATATCCCCTTTGCATTCCACTTCTACTCACTGATTTACGCAAAGCTTCGCGCGGACAAGGATCCTCAGCGAGCCCAGCTCTTCATTGAACGCGCCAAGGAATTTGCTCCGGATTGGGCCGCCCGATTCGATTCCAAGGGTCGTGTTATCGCCTATGGCCGCTCCATGACGTACCGATTTGCAGGTGCCGGGTTCTTTGGCGCTCTCGCGTTTGCCGACGCCGAAGGGATTCCTTGGGCAGAGATGCGCGGCTTGTGGGCGAAGCACCTTCGCTGGTTTAGATCTCAGGACATTTTCGACAAGGAAGGTATTCTCACCATTGGTTGGGGATACCAGAACCTTCTCATGTCTGAAAGCTACAACGCCCCTGGCTCTCCCTATTGGGCGCTTAAGGCATTCCTGCCGTTGGCTCTTCCCGCTGATCACCCGTTCTGGACGGCTCAGGAGGCAGAAGATGCCGGTACCTCCGATGTACATAAACCGCAGCCACACGCTCACATGATCGCAAACCGTACCGATACTCAAGCTCAGGTTCTCAACGCGGGCGGACCGGGATTCTGGTTCCCGCGCCACGCCACGGCAAAGTACGGCAAGCTCGCCTACTCGTCTGCGTTCCCCTTTGTACTCGAGCCTGATGATCTCATTACGTCCATGTCCGCGGAATCAAATCTCGCCTTCCTTGATCCTGAAACATTCAGTCGCGAGACGCGTACGCGCACTGAGAGTTCTGGCGTCGACGGCGATGTCGCGTGGTCGCAGTGGCAGGTATTCGACGGAGCTGCGAAGGTGACGACCGTGCTTGCAGGTGAAGGTGACCAGCACGTGCGAGTGCATGTCGTCGATCTTGAGCGCCCCTTGACGGCGATCGAAGGTGGATTCGCAATCGAGGATCGCTACGATCCGGCAACTGATGAGTTTCGTTCGGATTGCACCACCGAGGGCTCAGTGCGCGCTCAGGTTGGAAATGATAACGCGACCTCGCTCATCGTGGATCCGACTGGAACTCGTGAGCCGAGCACGCCGTTCCTACAGCCGAATACGAGCCTTCAGTGGTCGCGGTCAATCGCACCGATTCTCCAAACAAAGCTCGAACCGGGACAGCACGTCTTGGTTACCGGCGTGCGTGCAAACGAAACCAAGGGCGACTTGAGTGTCGATTTTGACGCGTTGCTCACCGATGAGATGTGGGAAGTTCTGGAAAAGGTCTACGGAAAGGCAGTCGAACGCCCGTAAGGGAGTAGATGGCTTCTTCGGAACCACGGTGGGGGCGAGTTCTTACTCGCCCCCACCGTTCCTTTTCAGGATGCTCGCACAGTTAGCTTCCACTATCTGCCTGAAGCCTTCGAGGAATGCCGGCTTTTTGAGTCTGGGGTGCCGCGCCAGTTGTTTCACGGACTATGAGCGCAGCTGGTACGCGCATGACGGCGCGAGAGAGGCGTTTACCGCTCATTTGTAGCAAGAGGGAGCGTGCCGCAAGTTCGGACTGCATCCCCTGGTTGGTGTCAATCGTGGTGATGGATGGATTGGCGTGAGCGGCTATGCGAATATTGTCAAAACCAATAAGAGAATAATCGGCCGGTGAAGTGATGCCGACCTCCGCGGCCCGCTCTGCGAAGCCCACCGCCATCAGGTCGTTGTATGCGATAACAGCTGAGGTCCGCGATTCTGCGAAGATTTCTCCGCCATGGCGACCTCCGGCGGCAGTGGGGCTTAGTGGTGGCGTGGCTTGGCTCGACAACCCAACTTTCTCCGCCGCGTCCTGTATCGACCTCCACCGCACTTCGTTTGCTTGGCTGAGCTCAGGACCTGACAGGTACGTAATTGACCGATGCCCAAGTTCTGCAAGGAGTGACACGGCCCTGTTGATACCGGTGGTGTAATCAGGAACAGTACACGCCACGCCGGGCGTTTCACGGTTCAATACTACCAGCGGCTTTCGAGCAAAGCTCTTTTGAATTGTGTGGTTGGACAGCCTCGTTGACGCAAGAATGGCGCCGTCGCTAAACGTGATCGCCCTACTGAAGAGGTTTCGTTCACTCAACTCAGATTCATGAGTGTCCACAACCATAACGATGTAACCGTGCGGTTCGAGGGTGGCTTGGAGCGCGCGAACCACGTCAACGATGATTGGATTGTCAATGTCAGATGTCAACACGCTGACAATTCGAGTCGAGGCATCTTGGGCACGCGCTTCGGGGTTGACCTTCTTGTAACCGAGATCTTCTGCAGCTTGATAGACCTTCGCCGCCGTGCGAGTACTGACGCGGCCCGGGCGGGTAAATGCGCGAGACACGGTTGACGGTGAGACCCCGGCTCGTCGCGCGACATCGTAGATGGATACTCCATCCCTGCGCGATTCATTCGCCACTGGATCGTTCATAGTGCCATGATATGCGCAATATATGACGCATACTAGAAATCTCCTGGCTGCTCCATGCAGAAAGGCGCGGTACCAATCGGTACCGCGCCCTTCGCGTTATCGCTTGCTATCTAGCCACTAGATGAGTCCAGCGACTTCGGGGAGCCAGAGCGAGACCGCGGGAACGAACACGACCACGAAAAGAGCCAGGATAATTCCCACGAGGAATTGCCAGAGCTTTGCAACAACCGGTTCGATTCTCAAGCCTGCGACCTTCGCGCCCACGAAGAGCACGTTCCCCACCGGCGGCGTGATCACGCCAACCGAGAGGTTCATGACGACCATCGCACCGAAGTGAACCGGGTGCACACCCAGCTCCGTCACAATCGGCAGGAAGATCGGCACGAAGATGAGGATTGCCGGGGTCGGATCCATGAACGTACCAACGAGGAGCAGGATGATCATGATGATGATCAAGATGCCCGTCTTGGAGTCCGTGATCGAGAGCAGTCCGCTTGCGATCATGTCCGGGATACGAGCGAACGCCATGACCCAGGACAGGCCCGAGGACACTGCCACGAGAAGCATGACGACGGCGGTCGTGCGCGTCGCGTTCACGAGAATGCCTGGCAGATCCGAGATCTTGATGTTCTTGTAGAGGAACCCGAGGATCAGACAGTAAACCACGGCGATGGCCGAGGATTCAGTTGCGGTAAAGAGTCCGCCGAGGATACCGCCGATGACGATGATGATCATCAACAGCGACGGGAAGGCACGCCACAGGGTGATGCCAATGACCTTGGCCGAGGGGCGCTCGTCCGGCTGGACGACGTTGCCCTTCTCGTAGCGGTAGTACAGCAGCACCGCCACGCTCAGACATGCGATAATCCACAGGAGGCCCGGTCCGACGCCGGCCATGAACAGCGCGGCAATCGAGGTCGAGGAGACCAGCGAGTACACGATGAACGTGTTCGACGGCGGCAGGAGCATGCCCGACGGCGCAGATGCGACGTTGACGGCCGCGGTGTAGGCGCGCGAGTAGCCATCCTTGACCATGCGCGGGTTCATGATGGTTCCGATAGCGGAGGCCGCGGCAACCGCAGCGCCCGAGACGGATCCGAACAGTCCATTGGCCACGACGTTTGTCTGGGCCATGGCTGCTGGCAGCTTGCCAACGAGCACCTTGGCTGCGTCGATGAGGCGGGCGGCGATACCGCCCTGATTCATTAGGACTCCCGCCAAGATAAAGAACGGGATCGCTAGCAGCGAGAACGAGTTAACGCCGGTGAACATTCGACCCGCGATGGACATGGCGGCCACATCTGGGGCCATGACGGCCATTGCGGCGACGACGGTCGGCAGACCGATTGCGATAGCGATCGGCACCGAGGTGGCGATTAGGACGATGATTCCAATGAGCAGGATCAGACCTGCGGCAGCTGTAGGCGTCACTTGTCTGCTCCCTTCTGACGGTCGGACTCATCTACGACGTCGACCTCGTTGTCGTAGGTCACGTGTGCCTTCTTGGCTTCGTCCTCGTCCTCGATAAACTCGCCTTCGTCGTCGAGCCTGATCTCCTCTTCGGCTTCCTTGGCCAGCTCTTCGCCTTCGGCGGCGGCCAATTCGGCTTCCGGAATCGGGTAGTTCGATTCGCGCCCGGCCGAGATCTCGATGATGTGGTAGATCGCGTAGAGGGCAATAGCGACGCCGGCAATCGGCATCACGAGGTAGACCGAACCGATGTTGACGGGCAGTGCCGTCAGGTTCTGTGACCACGCGTTCATGGCGGCGCTCCAGCCACCCCACACGAGAGCAATCAGCGCGAAGACGAGCGAGACGACGTGCGTCCAGATCGCGAAGCCGCGCTCCTTCTTCTCGTCGAACTTGCGGGCGACGAACTCAACGGCCATGTGGCCGCGTTCGCCGTATGCGAGTGCGGCGCCCAGGAAGGACAGCCACACGAACAGCATCTTCGCCAGCTCTTCCGACCAGGTGACCGGCGAGTTGAGAACGAGGCGGGAGAAGACCTGCCACGTCGTCGCCAACACCAGCAAGGTGAAGAGAATGGCGGAAAGGACCTGCAGGATACGGTTGAGACCGTTAAACACAGCGTTCATTAGTTACCGCTCCCTTCTGTGTCTGCAGAGCGGATCGCCTGGAAGAGGTTCTTCTGGTAATCCGTGGTGACGTACTGGTCGACGATCGGCTGGAGCGCCTCGTTGAAGGCGTCGTGGTCGACCTCGTGGTAGGTCGCCCCACCAGCTTCGGTCTCCGCCTTGGCCGCTTCAGTTTCCTCTTCCCACAGCTCGGTGTGGTAATCCATCGAGTCGTACCATGCCTCGTACAGCAGCTCGCGGTCTGCCTCGGGCATGGCCTGGAGCAGATCGTGACGCATGATCATGTAATCCAAGCCCACAAGGTGGGTGGTGTTGGACAGGTAGGGCGCAACCTCGAAGTGACGGACGGTCAGGTACGAGACGATGTTGTTCTCCGCACCGTCAAGGACGCCTGCCTGCAATGCCGAGTAGACCTCGCCGTAGGACAGCGGCGTTGCCGATCCGCCCATGAGCTCGATCATCCGGATATGCATGTCGGATTCCTGCACGCGGATCTTCTGACCTGCGAGATCTTCCGGTGTCGTGACCGGGCCGAACGTGGTGTAGATGTGGCGCTCGCCCTGGGTGTAGCCACCCAACACGGTGATGTTCTCGTCTTCTTCGAGCGAGGCAAACAGATCACCAACGATCTCCGGCTGCTGGAGCACGTCGATCTGGTGCGCGATCGAGCTGAACGTCGTCGGCATGTTCAGCACTCGGAAGTCGGTGTTGACGTTCTCAAGCTGCGTACCCGAAACGATTGCCATTTCGATTGCGCCGGACTTCACCATCTGCAGGACTTCCTGCTGGGAGCCAAGCTGCTCGTTCGGGAAGACCTCGACCACGTAGCGGCCATCTGTCTTCTCGTTGAGATCTTCAGCAAATGCTTCAAGTGCGATAAAGGACGGGTGGCTCTCAGTTTGGTTCAGAGCAACCTTGAAATATGAGACGGTGTCTTCTTTACCGACGCTGTCCAGTTTAATACCGCCAAAACCGGAACATCCGGTGAGGACAAGTAGTGTACTGGCGAGCACGGTGAGAAGCCTCCAACGTTTCGTCATTGGAACTCCTTAATGTGAACTGACTGCGCAGTCAGAATCACGCGTGGGTGTAATGCGTTTCGCAACGCTGCGGTAACGCTCGCAATGCCCACCCTAGTGGTGAAATTCGCGAGATGACCCGAGCGTAGCAAGTCCCCAGCGAGTCCATAAGAGCCAGACTCAAGGCTCTTTTTGCCGGAATTCACGGCGGAAAACTCGCGGTCGGCGGCCAAAACCGCGCCATCTCGCGGGAATCTCCCGCTCGATCTCGATTTATATATGCAAAACGCTCGTTTATGCACCAAACCACATTTTCAGCAAATGTCGGACGAAAGTCCCAGCCGAATCAGACATTCTCGGCGTGCGTGTTTGTGTGAGCAAAATTAATGTTTATCTTTGTGAAACGAACAGG
>JBHWRK010000060.1:0-6901 GCA_043426715.1 Trueperella sp.
TGGTCGACGTCCAGGTAGACGTCAATGCGAAACGTTGGTGCATCGCGGTGACTGCGTTCACTGGGCGGTTTCTCGAAGAAATCGCGAACCATGGTGTGGTTAAACCAGTAAGGGTTCAGGTACTCTGCCGCGCGTACCCCGTTGACTCGCCCGGATAAGGCTAACGCCATGGCTTCCAAAAGCGTTGATTTACCCGCCTCGTTTCCGCCTACGATAATGTTGGTCCCCGCCTCAGGATCAAACGCAAGATCCTGAAAGCTTCGATATCCTCGGATTTGCACTCTCTTGATTACTGGCTTCATTGGGCCACCACTTCTTTGATCATGGTGACGATGTCATCATGTTTGAGTTGCGGGGCGAAGTGGACGGACACGTTCTCATTACTGATCGACTCGAAGAACTTCCGAGCGGCCTTGATGCGTAGTTCCTCGGTTCCTCGCAGGTCGGTCTTTGAATCGACGTCTTTGGTTTCGACGATGAAGTTCAGTGACACTTTACCGTCAGCGGTTTTGAGCACGTACATGAAATCTGGGCTGGTCGTCCCGCCAAAGTAAACCGGCACTTGGATCGAGCGGCGTGGGATCTTGCCATAGACGACGACCTCGTCGAGCACAGAGTCACGGATCGTGGTCTGTTCCTTCGGGGAGTCGTAGACGAACGCGTCGTAGAGGAACTTCTCTGGAACCTCGGCGGTGGAGTCGCGGTAGACGCCGACGTTTCCTTGCGCGATCGTTTTCAACGGCTGGCCTTCAGGGTCGGTCAGCGCGGTGGCTCCCAGCGGCCCGTCGATACGGGTGTAGGAGAACCGTTTGACATATTCTCGCTGCATCCATCCATGAAACTGCGCAACAAACTCACCCAGTGTGGCCTTGTTGAAGAAATCGCTAGGAAGCTTCTTCTTCGCATTACGTCGCACCAAGCCAGCGTGAATCTCGCTGATGGGGAGATATGTTTGGGTATAGGCCAATCTCAGCCACTGCCCATAGTGCATCGACCCATCCACCGCATAACTTTCCTTCGTTGACGAGATGGTCGTCAGCGCCCCGTCCTCACCGGCCGTGAGCAGATCTTGGGTGAACCTACCGGTTTGTGCCTTGTAGATACCCTCGTTCAGAATCTCGTCGATACAGGTACTGATTTCGGCAGGCGTGAGATCGTCGAGTTTGAGGTAGTACTTGGCGTTGACTGCCTCCCACAGTTGCTTGAGCTCGGAGTAGCGCTTCCTGCGGATTCCAACGCGGGCTTTCTTTTTGTCAGTAACAATCCTCCCGGGCTTGAGCTTGCCTTCCGCGAATTGCGGATACAGCTCATAGAGCGCCTCGGCCTTGCCTTCGATCAGGTTCTTATCGCTATCGACCAGCCCCTTTTGGAGTAGTTCAATAAACAACTCGGTCTCGTCCCTACCTAGATGGGCAGCCACACACGGCAACAGCTCCTTAACCGAAGGTGCCTGGCCGCCTGTGTCCGCGTTAATTTCGCTCACGAGGCTGTTGGCGAAGGATTCCTCGGTGTAATCGATGAGGTAGGTCAGCCGGAAGTCTTCGTCTGAAAGGCGGCTGCCGGTGACATCAACGGGCAGGCGCAGACCGCGCCCGACCTCCTGGAGTTTGGAGATTTCCGAGCCCGACGAGCGTAGTTTCACGATCTGGAAGACGTTGGGGTTATCCCAGCCCTCGCGCAGCGTCCACTTTGAGAACACGAACCGCATCGTGTTCGGAGCCCCATCCGTTTTCGTGAATGACAGCATCGATTGCTTATCGCGCAGAATCAGGTCCACCTCTGTCTGAATCGCCTCATCAGTGGAAGCATTATCAGCAGAGAAGTAACCACCGTTTGTTGCCGACACATCGGCCAGCGAAGCCTTCAAGTATGCGACGTAATCTTTGGCTACCTGTGAGGTCTTTTCTTCGTGTTCGGCGATGACCTCCTTGAGTTTGGCAGCCAGCAGTTCCTCGAACCGGGCACGTAGGTGGCCTGGACCGTCCTCGCCTCGGTAGGACTCGATCGAATCAATGAAAAACAGTGTCAAGGTTTTGACTCGGGTGGCGCGCCGGTAGTTCTCCCACTCGGTTTCGAAGTGGTTGTCTAGGGCACGAGACATCATCAGCTCTTGATAGGTCTGTGAATACACGCCAGCAACCACGGTGTCGCCCTTGCCAAGAATCTGGCCATTGGACAGGCTCACCCCGGACTTGATCGCTGGGTCCTGCGTCTTACCCACTGCCTCGATCGTGATGCCTGCGAACGCTCCATCTGCTTCAGCCAACGAGCCGCCCAACCCTACCGTCAAGGTCTTAGAAGTGTCGAGGTCGGTGAACGTAGCCTGCTTTGGCTTGCGAGCCGACAAGCTCGTGAGCTTCAACCTCGTGGAGTCTTGACCGTCGTCTTCCGGGTACTGCACAGCCACGCCCTTGACGAGTTGCTCGTTGAACGCCTCGACTGCACCAAGGTTGAACACCAGATTGTTGTAATCGGTTTGGCTGGTCTTGCCGTTCTTCGGGAAGGTCGCACCGAACCTGACCACGGCTTGAGGTTGGATCTGTTCAATAATAGTTCGGTAGGCCTTGTTCTCACGTCGGAACCGATGTGGCTCATCAATAATCACCACCGGACGAGTCGCTGCCAATGCCTCATACGGCTGGCTCGACATCCCCAATACGGTCTGGTCATAGGTAGCCCCCATCGTCGCTGCCGAGCGCAACATGCCATCAGTCATCAACAACGCATTCACACGCCCCTTGGTTAACCGAGATGCCGACACGAAATTCGCGACCGCACTAGGGAAGAATTTCCGTCCCTTTGACCGCTTCTGTGGATCTAGAACATCAAGATCCAGCTTGATACTGCCGCCATAGGTGTCATCGAAATAGTTACGCGCATACTCTGACGTGATGAATGACCTGGTACCCTGCTTGATCGCCGTCGACGGCACTACGATGATGAACTTGGTAAACCCATACAGCCTGTTGAGTTCGTACATCATCTGTGTGTAGACCAACGTCTTACCCGTGCCGGTCTCCATCTTCACGTCGATACCGAGCACGCCATCATCCACCTGGCCCCGCCAAGCACGTGGGATAGCAGGCACTCCCTCGACCGCGCCATTCTGCAACTCAGAAATGTTATGCGCCAGCTGCGAATCAGCGGGATCGAAGGACGGGTTGGCCTCCATCAGCCCGCCAGAATCGAGATCAACGCCATGAAAAACACGGGTAATCGCTGTCAGCGCCCGCTGTTGGTGTTCAAGAGTCTGTAGCCTAATCTGCATCGTCCTACAGCCTCTCGATCACAGACACAATACGACCGGACTTCAGCACCGAGAGATTCTTCTTCAACTCGTGCATCACACCAAACGTAACCGAGTATCCAAACACGACGACACGAGAAACCTCAAGATCCCCGTTCTCAAGCAGGCGAACAAGTTCTACCACATCGTCACTCGCCAAACCCGGCGAAACGATATAAGCAGAATCACCGCACACGTCCAGCTCGTAGCCAACCAAGGTAACCTTCCGCGTCCGAGCGGTTAGACCGTGACCATCCTCCACAAGCCATGTCGCCAGCACCGTTTCATGCCCAGGCGTACCATTCAGATCAAACTTAGAAACGTAATCGGCAGCCAGTAATGTGTCGCTTTGCTCCGGCTCAAACGTCATCAGATCGTCAAGAACCTGACCGGAGGGCTCCTCCAAACGATACAGACGAAACCCGTAGTCAATATCCGCGCGCGTCTCATTCTTAATCTTCGTCGCAGCACGTTTAATACGCTCGCGACCGATCTGATCAACCGTTCGGAAGCCATTCTTATACGCAGTTGCTGCGCTCCCTAGCACTTCAGGTATTTGCACGAGAATCCAGTTCCGATTTCCTGAGTCCTGGGAGTTTTGTCGCATAACAGCCTCTGCACTAGTAGCAGAGCCTGAAAAGAAATCGAGAATGAGGTCGTTCTGGTCCTTTGTATGGATTGTGGCGCCTTCAACTACTTGCCGCACCAGTTCGACTGGTTTAGAAAAATTAAAGTCAGCCGCAAGGTTCAATTGATCAAGATCATCAACACCGAGTTTGTTTAGGAACTTCGCGTAGCCATCGCCGTCGAAGTTCTTCAATACTGTATAAAATTTCGAAGTGTCCTCAGAAACTTTTCTAAGCCTGCCTACAAGATGATAGCCTTGCCTCTGAACAAGAATGTAGTTTCCGCGCTCTATTTCTCGATCGATTTCTCGCAACTTGTCTTCGCCGAGAACTTCGGCAATCTCCTCATACGGACAAGTTCCGTATTTTCCAAATTCTTTGCGGAGCCAGTCGGTCTCAACCCAGTAGTCCTCCCCATCCTTTGTTACTATTTGCCCACGAATATCCTTGGGGCGCCCCAAGGGGACAAATTTGTCAATGTTCTTGCAGTATGTCGGTAGGTAGTCATGCCCGATTACGGCTTGCTTTGCTAGGCCACCCCCTTCGGATCGAACAACAACAAAGCCCGCTAGGAAGTTTTGTTCTCCAAAAATCTCGTCACACAAGATTCGTAGATTCGATTGCTCATTGTCGTCGATGCTGATGAAGATGACGCCGTCGTCCGCGAGGAGTTCTTTTGCGAGTTGCAGGCGGGGGTACATGAAGGTGAGCCAGGCTGAGTGTGACGACTTACCACGCAGGTCAAGGACTCGCTCGGCTTCATCTTCGGTAAGGCCGACCGTTTCAACGAGCTGAGGTGCACTGAAGCCGAAGTCGTCGTTATAGACGAATCCGTCAGAGCCTGTGTTATAAGGAGGATCGATGTAGATGCACTTGATTTTGCCTGCGTAGGAGCCGAGCAGATGCTTCAGGGCGTCGAGGTTGTCACCGACGATATAGAGGTTCTCGGAGTCTGCGTTTTCAGGTTTTGAGTTGTGCTCGAGGTCGGGCACAACCACGGTCTCTGTCTTGGTTGACGTGAGGTACTTGGCGTAGGACTTGCCGAGGAACTTCATTTCGTAACCCTCGCGGGTGAGATCGACGTCCCCGTCTTGGAGTGCCTGTTGGAGGCGGTCGATCATGAAGTTGCCGTTGCTATCGAAGTACTCGGGTAGCGCAGTGCGGAGCCGGTCAAGTTCAAAATCATTGGGCTTGACAGTCTCGTTATGGTCACTGATATTTCGGATCATTTCGTTGGTTCCTTGGCTATTTCGCGGATGTCGTTGATGTCTACTGCCAACGCCTCACATACTCGGGCGAGGACTGCGGTGGTGGCGTTGCCGTCTTTGCTCATCTTGGCAATAGTGGCCGCTGAGAGGCCGGTGGCGATGCGTAGTCTTTGGTCATGTTTCGGTCGATAAGAAGTTTCCGCAGAGGTTCGAACATGCTGAACACTTTGTTTCTGCTCCTTCTACGGTCTGATCGTCTGGCTCGGTATGCCAGATGAAGCTATAAAGCGCTTCAACATCATCGTCGAGATGACTGACTCGGGCGTCGGCGACGATCTTCCTGGCTTCATGCCATAGACCTTAGTGGCACCGAAGGAGAAGAACACATGCTTGGGTTCGTTCGCGCTGCTGTTCAGACTTGTGGTGTTGCCGCAGACCTCGATCAGCGCCGTCACCGGCGCGAACGCCACTGTCTTGATGATTGCTGAGCCGTGGATCAGGTAGAGCGACGGGGTGCCTCGCAGCCCGGTGAAGGCACCACTACCGTCAGGCTTTCGAGCCGCAGCCAATGGTTTATCCAGCAGAGCAAGATGCGACTCGTCGCCACGAGAGAACCTGCTTGCCAAATCCCGCTATGGCGCCGCGTTCGGCCCCCGCTGGCGGGGGTTCGGTGCGGTCGGCGAGGCGTGGGGCTTAGGCGAGGCCTCCGAAGAGCGCGCCCGCGCCGTAGGTGAGCGCCAGGCCCAGTCCACCACCGGCGACCAGGCGGACCACCGAGCGAACCACGCTGGTGCCGGCGATCTTCGCCGAAATCAGGCCGGTCAGGGCCAGGGAGAGCATCGTCACCGCGGTGACGCCCCAGGCCTGCGTGCCGGTTGGCGCCACGAAGACCGAGACCATCGGCAGCGCAGCACCGGCCAGGAAGGACAGCGCAGAGAAGAACGCCGCCGCCCATGCGCTCGTCAGCTCGTTGGCATCAATGCCCAGCTCCAGCTGCAGGTGGGCACGCAGGGCTTCCTCCGCATGGATCTCACGGGCGGTCTCCCCGGCCGTATCCTTGCTGATCCCGTAACCGGAGAGAATCCCCGCGAGCTCCTCCAACTCCTCCTCCGGGGCCTCCCGCAGCTCCTTCTTCTCCTTGGCGATCAGGGTCTGCTCGGAGTCCCGCTGGGCAGACACGGACACGTACTCCCCCAAGCCCATTGAGACCGCACCAGCGATGGTGGCGGCGAGCCCCGCCATCAGGATGGCCTTATCCCCCGCCCCGGTGGCGATCACACCGATCAGCAGGGCGGCCACGGAGACGATGCCATCGTTAGCGCCCAACACGCCGGCGCGCAACGAGTTCATCTTCGCCGCATCACCAGAATCGTGAAGCTCCTGGTGAGCACCGGGAACAGCGGGCTTGGTGGTTTTCCTCATGATCGGAATTCTAGCCCACCCCTCCCCCACACCCTGGTGCGAAAACTTGGGCTAGCCTCGGGACAACCCGCCCCGCTCCCGGCGCGCGTGCCCAGCCACATCGCAGGCCAGGCCCGGCGCACCGAACCACCGCAGCACCCCGGAGCGAGGGCATACAAAGAGAAAGGAACACAACCATGGAACTGAACCGCGACAAGGGCGAGGAGTTCGTCCGCGAGACCCAGACCCCAGAATCCGCCGCCGCGTGGAAGAAGCAGCTCGACGAGTTCGCGCCCGGCGCGTCCGACTGGGTCGTCGAAGCCGTCTTCGGCGGCACCTACCAGCGCGAAGGGATCACCCTGCGCGACCGGCAGATGCTG
>JBHWRK010000061.1:0-6207 GCA_043426715.1 Trueperella sp.
CGTGTAATTAGTTCCCGGCCAAGATTACGCAGTGCGACGGTTGGCTCGTCACGGCGAGCCGGGTCTGCCACGCGGTCAGCGTTGAGCGCGTGGGCAAGAACGAGGGTGCCGCCACGGCGGAGCATCCGCAAGGCTTCTGAGACATCACCGGCGGCTTCTGCCGGGTCGGCGTCGATGAGTACGAGATCATAAGAGTTGCTGGACAGGCGCGGGAGCATATCGGCGCTTCGGCCGTTGATGAGGCGGTAGCGGCCAGGGCGAATCTTCGCGTCGTTAAAGTTGTTGCGAGCGTGAGCCTGCGCCTCAGAATCGATGTCGATACTCGTAAGCACGGAGTCGTCAGATGCGCCAAGCAGGTAGAGGCTAGCCACGCCGGTGCCTGTTCCCACCTCGGCGATGTGCTTAACGCCGCCCATGGATGCAAGTGCGGTAAGGAAGTGGCCGGTGGCGGGGGAGAGGGTGTCAATACCAAGCTCCGCTGCCTGAGCTCGCGCCTTTTGTGCGAGTGGAATGTCATCCACGATCTGCTCGGCGTACGTCCACGACTGTGCCTTATCCGCTACCATCATCTCTCCCTGCTTTGCGTGTGCCAGTACGCCCTTATGTTACGTGGCTAAGCTCAAGTTTGTCGCAGGCTCGGCACATTTCCGAGCATTGCTGAGCCGTGCTGAACGCGGGGTGGGTCTTCCTGGACGTTGACGATCAAGTCTCCAAGGAAGCACCCACCCCGCGTTGGTGGTTCGAGTTAGTTGACGGGTGACACCCCGAGCGACATGCCCGATAGGCCACGAGCGCGACTGCTCAGCTGAGAAGCGATGTCGCGGATCGCCTTTTGCGCGGGCGACTCACCGTCTTGGCCCGAGAACGGATTTCCAGAGTCTCCGCCTTCGCGAAGCTCCTGCTCAAGCGGAACCTCGCCAAGGACCGGAACCTTGTATCCGAGCGTGCGCGAGAGCTGTGCGGCCACGGTTTCGCCGCCGCCCTTGCCGAAGATCTCCATCTTGGTGCCGTCCGGCATTTGAAGGTAGGACATGTTTTCGATGATGCCCACCACACGCTGGTCGGTCTGTCCGGCCATCATGCCGGCGCGCTCGGCCACGTCGGCAGCAGCTACCTGCGGGGTCGTGACGAGCACAATCTCCGATTTCGGGATCAACTGTGCAACCGACAGAGCCACGTCGCCCGTGCCCGGCGGGAGGTCGATGAGGAGCACGTCGAGGTCGCCCCAGTACACGTCCGCGAAGAACTGCTCGAGTGCGCGGTGCAGCATGGGCCCGCGCCATACAACCGGACCGTTTTCCTGCATGAACATGCCAATGGAGATCGTCTTCACATCGTGCGAGATCGGCGGGATGATCATCTCGTCGACCACCTGTGGCGGGGTGTCCACGCCCATCATCTGCGGGATCGAGAAGCCGTAAATATCGGCATCTACCACGCCCACGTTCAGGCCCTGCTGTGCCATCGAGGCGGCAAGATTGACCGTCATCGACGACTTACCTACACCACCCTTACCAGATGTCACTGCATACACGCGCGTAAGGTTGCCCGGCTGTGCAAACGGAATGACGCGCTCAGGCTGACCACCGCGCAGGGTCTTGCGCAGTTCCGCCTTCTGCTCATCATTCATTACACCCATCGCAACCTCCACGCCGGTCACGCCGTCAAGGGCGCCAACCACGTTCTGGGTGTCGGATGCGATGGTGTCGCGAAGCGGACATCCTGCTGTCGTGAGGTCAATGCCAACGGTGACCAGACCGTCGTCGTTAATATCTACGGAACGAAGCATGCCCAATTCGGTGATCGGGCGCTTGATCTCGGGATCGATGACCTTCGCCAGCTCTGTCGTAATCTCTTCTATGCTCGGTAAACTCATGGTTTTAGTCTATCGGTACCCGTGATAATCCACGAACGCAGGTCAGACTCGCTCTTGTGGTGACGAGGGGACGCCGGTGGATCAGTCTTCGTGTGGGTGTTCGGCGTTTTGATCGCTCGCCTCGCGTTCAGCATCCTGCGTTGGTACAGAACCCGTGAGTTTAGCGAGTCGGTTTTCAAGATCGGCGATCTTCTCGTGCTGACGCGCGATCTCGGCCTGCTGTTGCGCGATCGTGAGATCGCGAGCGGTAACACCGCCGTCGAGCGCCTGCTCGGTGGCGTGCTCGATCTGATCGCGAATTTCGGACCGGACAAAGTCACGGGTGGCAAGCTCCTGCATGGACATGCGCAACGACGCGATCTCACGAGTGATGAACTCGGTGTCTGCGAGGTTTCGCTCCGCTTGCTGGCGGTCCTGTTGAGCGCTCACTCGGTCGCGAGCATCCTGCCGGTTTTGTGCGAGCAAGATGAGGGGTGATGCATACGAGGCCTGCAGCGAGAGCATGAGGGTGAGAGCGGTGAAACCGAGGGCGGCCGAGTCGAATCGCAGGTGCTCTGGCGCGAACGAATTCCAGGCAAGCCACAGGACGACGAACAGTGTGAGCCAGATGATGAACTTTGGCGTGCCGGTGAAGCGCGCAATGCGCTCGGCGATGATGCCGGTCGCATCAGAGTCGATTCTGTTCCGGCGAAAATTCCTGCGTCGCTTATCAAGCGGCTGATCAAATGCTTCACGCATCGCGGGCCTCCTCGCTCAGTTCGGTGGCATTGTTGGCGGATTCGGCCTCGTGCTCGCCGTGCCGATCGTCAATGTGGGAGTCGACGTCATCCTCGTCGGCCGAACGCCAATCACGTGGCATGAGGTGATCGAGCACGTCGTCAACGGAGACAGCCCCGACGAGCGCCCCGTTATCAACCACGGGCAGGATCGTGAGGTTGTACGTCGCTAGCAAGCGGGTGATGGTGCCGATACCGTCATTGGGAGAAAGCGCTTCCACCTGGTCAATGATTGTTCCTACCATCTCCGAAGGTGGCACCCGCAGGGCTCGCTGCAAGTGCACAACGCCGAGGTACTGGCCCGTCGGTGTTTCCGTCGGTGGGCGGACGATGAAGCACATCGACGCAAGTGCCGGAGGCAGGTCCTCCTTACGTGCACCAGCAATGAGCATGGACACGTGTGCATCGGGGGAGAGGATCATTGGCTCCGTGGTCATGAGGCCGCCCGCCGTTCGCTCGCCATACGACATGAGGCGACGAACGTCTTGGGCTTCCTCAGGCTCCATGCGTGCCAGCAGGATTTCGGCCTGAGTGGCTGGAAGATCGTTGACGAGATCCGCAGCGTCGTCCGGCTCCATCTCTTCCAAAATGTCCGCGGCTCGCTCCACCTCAAGCGCGCTCATGATCGTCACCCGATCGGTGTCCGACATTTCCTCCAAGACGTCGGCGAGCAAGTAGTCGTGCATCTGGCTGGCCACGGCGATGGCACGATCGTCTGGCTGGTCTGAAAGCAGGTCTGCAATATCGGGCGGTTTAAGATCGTTGATCTGTGCGAGGATCGCTGTCGCAGCCTGATTTGCCACTCGGGTGCGAAGGCCAGTGACATCTGAGCTACTGACGATCTTCGTACTACCTGCCTCCGGTGTTCCCTTCGCCATGCGTACGTACAACGTGGTGAGTGCCCACTGGCGCCCTCCTTGCTGTTCGATCGCTACATCTTCGACGGTTGCTTTTCCACTACCGTCGATGAAGGTCACCTCACGGTCGAACAGTTCGCCCATGACCATGGTCTCCGACGGGCGTTTTTCGAACCGACGAATGTTGAGCAGGCCCGTGGTGATGACCTGACCATTGGCGATGGACGTAACGCGGGTGAGTGGCAGGAAGACTCGCCTCTTGCCGGCCACATCCACCGCGAGCCCCACGGCCGAGGGATGTCCGCCCAGCCGGAAAACCACCACGACGTCGTGCACCTTGCCCACCCGATCGCCAATCGGATCGAATACAGGCGCGCCTGCAAGTCGGCCCACGAACACGCGGGCCCCCGTTGTTATTGCCATCGTTCCTCCTTTTGCCGTCAGCTGGTGAAAGTCAGGTGCTCCTTGTCAGATAGTGCCGAGAACGTGGTGGGGCCGAAAAACCCACCTGCCACGTCCGTTGCGGCCTTCTTAAGCGCCCTGCGCCCAGAGGTCCGCCATCCACTGCTCGACGTCGTCGGCCGTGCGCGGGATGGCCTCGGACAGGCGGATGGCTCCGTCTTCCGTCACGAGGATATTGTCCTCGACACGGATGCCAATGCCACGGAAGCGTTCGGGCACCTTGAGGTCGTCCTCACGGAAGTACAGGCCTGGCTCGATCGTGAAGATCATTCCAGGTGCAAGGCGAGATTCTTGGTAGACCTCGCGGCTGGCCTGTGCGCAGTCGTGCACATCGAGTCCAAGATGATGACCTGTACCGTGTGGCATCCAGCGGCGATGCTGCTGATTATCCGGTTTGAGCGCCTCTTTCGCGCTCACCGGCAGCATGCCCCAGCGCTCGAGATGTTTAGCGAAGACCTCCATGGCCGCCGCGTGGATCTCCTTGTACTGAACTTTCTCCTGGGCCACCTGGAAGCACGTTTCGAGAGCCTCAACGACGACGTCGTACACTTCGCGCTGTGCGTCGGTAAACGTGCCAGAGACCGGGAAAGTGCGCGTGATGTCGCCCGTGTAGAGCGAGTCGATTTCGATTCCGGCGTCGATGAGGACGAGGTCGCCCTCGTTCACGGGGCCGTCGTTGTTAATCCAGTGGAGGGTATTGGCGTGATTACCTGATGCGATGATCGTGTCATACCCGACCCCGTTGCCCTCTTCGCGCGCCTTCGACTCAAACGCGGTCTCGAGTACGCGTTCGCCGCGCCAATGCGTCTTTGCACGCGGAATGGCGAGGATGATCTCGTTGAAGCCCTCGGCGGTGACGTCAACAGCCTTTTGCATCTGAGTGATCTCGAAATCGTCTTTGATCATTCGAATTTCAGAGGCGACTTCGGCGAGGCGATCGTCGGCGTCTTGAGCGCCGTCTGCTTGGTCTGCTTCAGTGCGAAGATCGCTTACCATGGCGTCGATCGTTGGGTCCACGCCCGCAAGCAGGCGGATCGTCGTGGATTCCAGATTGGCGGATAGATCGTCGCGTAGGTCGTCGATGTGTTTGACGGTCATCCCCGTCAACGTTTCCATTTCCTCAAGTGACGCCCGCGCGCCCACCCAAAACTCACCGTGTCGGGCGTCCGCAAAAAACTCTTCCGAAGATCGGGACGTGCGCGGATGGAAATAGAGCACAGCCTCGTGACCGTCGTCGTTCGGATGGAGGACCACCACGGCGCCGGGCTCGTCCTCCCCGCCCAAACCAGTCAGGTAAGCGAACGTTGAGTTCGCGCGGAAGCGATGGTCGGTATCATTCGTTCGAACCACAAGGTCCCCAGCGGGGAACACCAGACGCTCGGACGCAAATGCGTCGGAAAAGGCCGCGTGTCGCGCAGGGGTGTAATCGGCGACTTCCATGCGCTTAGGACCCGGTGGGCGTTCGCCCCAGTCCTCACCAATAAACTTGCGGAAAACCTTGCCCTGCGGGCGTTGTGTGCGATTGTGTGCCTTTTCTTCAAGTGTCTGTTCGTCAGTCATGGCGCCATTATTCCACGTAAATGCGCCAGTACATCATTCGTGGCATGCTTGCCGAAATCCTGGCGTCGATCTAGCGTGAAGGCATGATCGACCTGCATACGCATACCCATTGTTCGGACGGCACTGATAGCCCTACCGAACTTATGGAGGCTGCCCAACGCGTGGGCCTATCAACAGTGGGCATCACAGACCATGACACGATCGCGGGCTGGGCGGAGGCTGCGGCCGCCGTGTCACGCACGGGTGTGAGACTGGTTCGCGGTATGGAGATGACCACAAGCTATCTCGACGAGGATGGTCGGTCCATTTCCGTCCATATGCTCGCGTACCTTTTTGATCCGGACGCGTCCGCCATGGAAGAGCATCGCCGCAAGATGGGGTCCTCTCGAGAGGATCGCGCACGGGAAATCGTGGCGAGGCTTGCCGAAGATTATGAGATCGGCTGGGACGACGTCGCCGCCGTTCGGGAAGGCGATGCGCCAACCGGACGTCCGCACGTCGCTGACGCTCTCGTCAACCGGGGGATCGTAGCGGACCGATCGGCGGCATTCGCGGATCTGCTCCATCCGCGCAACAGGTACTACGTGCCGCAGTACGCACCAAACGTTATGGACGTGATCGAGTGGATTAACGACGCCGGTGGACGGGCTGTCTTTGCCCATCCGATGGCGACAGT
>JBHWRK010000062.1:0-4524 GCA_043426715.1 Trueperella sp.
TATGTCTCGTGAGCGGGTGCGGATGCGAAGACCTCGTCCAGGTCCACCTTGTCGTCCGTCACCACGTCTTCACGCCACACGTTATATAGCGGGATCGGGTGCGAGGTAGGCGGAATATCGGAGTTAGCGACGTGCTCGACCGCCTCCATGGCATCGGAGATCGTGGTCAGCTCTTTGGCGAACTGTTCGATCTCTTCATCTGTTAAAGAAATGCGTGCGAGGTCCCCCAGATTGGCGACCTCGTCTTTGGAAAATATCGACATGCCTAAAGTCTAACGCGTTGGATAGTATGTGCACATGTCGCTCATATCTAGGCCAAATCGTGGAACTGCCAAACAGGTGGTCAAGTGGGCCGTGGGCGGCATTCTCGCGGCGCAGGTTGCTGCCGTGGCGGCCGTGGTTGCCATTGATGAACATCGCAAGCGCCGAAACCCGCCAACCGAGGAATTCCCAACGATGGAGCCTCGCACGGTTCACGTGGCCGACTCGGATTTGACCGTCTACACCTACGGCGAGGATCTGTACGAGGACATGCTCGCCGCGATCGAGGGCGCGCGCGAGCAGATCTTCTTTGAGATCTACATTATGAAAGCCGACGCCGTCGGACACCGTTTCCGCGACGCCCTCATTGCTGCCGCGCGCCGGGGCGTTGACGTGTACATCATCATCGATACGTTCGGGAACCTGAATCAGGATCCGCGCTTTAGGCGCTTCCCGGACATGCCCAACCTGCACGTGATCCGTTTCCCGCTACTGCGCACCGGATTGTTTACGGGCCAGGGCAAGGATCGCGGTTTTGACCACCGCAAGATCTTGGTGGTGGACGAGCAGATTGGTTTCGTGGGTGGCTACAACATCGGCGAGCTCTACGCCGCGAAATGGCGCGATACCCATCTGCGAATCGTCGGCCCCGCCACGTGGGAATTGGAGAACGCGTTTACCGACATGTGGTCGGTCTACCGCAAGTCCCACCATCCGCGCCTCCCGGATCGCGGGCAGTCCAAATGGAACTCGCGGATTACGGCCATTCAGAACATTCCAGCGTTCAAGTCCTACCCCGTGCGGGCCATGTACCTGTCGTCAATTGACCGCGCCGATCAGCGCGCGTGGATTTCGATGGGCTATTTCATTCCAGACTTCGCGATGATGCACTCCCTCAAGCAGGCCGCCCTCCGCGGAGTGGATGTGCGTGTGCTCGTGCCGCAATATTCGAACCACATCGTGGCGGACTGGGTCGGGCGCCCGCACTACGATGAGCTGCTGCGTGCCGGCGTGCGAATCTTCCGCTATGAAGAAGCCATGATTCACTCAAAGACGATGACGATGGACGGCGTGTGGTCGACGGTGGGGACGACCAATATTGACCGGCTCTCGATGGATGGCAACTTCGAAATTAACGTTGAAGTCTACGATCGAGACTTTGCGAAGCTCATGGAAGAAATCTTCGAGCTTGATCTCACCAACTCCCATGAACTGTTGCCGGAAGTGTGGGCGGATCGGGGGCGCCTCGCACGGATGACGGAGCGGATCCTTAAGCCGCTCGGGCCTCTCCTATAGCGCAGGCCGCGTCTGAGCCGTCGTTGCTAGTGCCCCTCAGCGCGGTAAAGAGGCAGGAAGTTTCGATAAACCCATTGAATCAGAGCCGGCCAAAGTGTAGCGTAATTCACATGGGTACAATTAGGCAGAGGATGTACGCATCCGCTATGGCAATAATTCTCGCATTTGCATTCTCCGGCTCTGCGGAGGATGCAAATGCTGGTGTCGGTTCAGACACGGACAGAGCTGAAACTGGAGAACAAGAGAACCTTAAACTTGCACAATCTTCTCTTGAAGCCCCCGATAACTACTATGTGGTTTCAGCGTCGAGCATCGGACTTTCGGACCAAAATCAGGGTCCCATGACAGACGATTCAGAATTCTTAGGCGAAATGTTCGATACAGAAACTGGTATTGGCTATGTAGCCGTGGCAAGAGACGCCAATAGCACAGTGCATGCGTATATCGAAGGCGAACCGCAGATTGCAGCTGACTCATCAATTACACCAAGTACTCTTGCTTCAGTTAATTCCACTTCAAGCACCGGAGACGAAGTTCTCGTTATCTTCTCGAGGTACACAGCCGCAGAGATTTTGACTGCTATGGACATGCTCATTGATCATTTTGAAGAAGCTGGGTTAACAGTTGTGTTCGGTTATGATTCACGCGTCGATGCCATACAGCTCGGTGGCAATCTAACTCAAGCGCAAATAGATGAGATACCTGCTATAGGAGTTCAATACTATGTTGAATTTGGTGCCTACCAGGATGATTATTACAACGAAGACGCACGCGCACCCTTCATCGGTGGCGCAACAATCCGAGGTTACAAAAATGGCGCTCTTTTTCGGTGCACCAGTGGAATCCCCGCTAGAAACTCGAATGGCACTCCGGGCTACTTTACCGCCGGCCATTGTTTTGAATTAACGTCGCACGTGTGGACGTCATCTTCCTTATCTGGCGCCTCAAATAGTGGCCGCGTAACACACTTTTATAATTCCAAGATTGATGCCCAGTTTGTTAGCGGAAAATCGTATACAGGGCACATTTACTCCGGTTCCATAAAGAAGCGGGTCATAGGCACATGGCATCCTCTGGCATCGCAGGGGAATCGGGTGTGTTTTCAAGGGTCGACCACTGGAAACGTTTGCTCGAATCAAATCATCGCCTACGACCAGACAACCTGCAGTCCATCGGGTTGTTTCAGCGGGTTAATCGCTCTACGAGGTGGCACATCATCTCAAAACGGAGATTCTGGTGGATCAGTTTACGCTAACTTTGGAAGCTCGGTGCGAGTCACCGGAATTGTGAGAGGGCACTATGACCCCCTGATTGGCCAATCAACTACTTACGTTACTGATTGGCGAGCCATTCGAAATAACTATGCAGCTTCGCTGCTCTATGGATAAACGGGGTGCCACATGCGAAAACGGCGATTAGTGGTTCTTATGTTCTTAACGGTACTCGCGGGGTGCGCGAATAGCGGTGAACTGAGTGCACCCACACTTGAGCCGCACCGGCACGTGGACGACGTAGCGGTTCAAACGACCATTGCGGAGATAAAGGTTCTTGACGGCGAGCTTTGCCCCATAGACGACCGAGGTCGTCTGCTGGTCTTCTCCGGCACTGCAACAGGCCCGGACGATGGCTCCCGGCTAACCGTTAATGGCGTCGATATCACGCCCGGAATGACGTTCCAAACTGGGTACCACGACCTCTTATCCGACGGATTCGAGTGCGGGGGCCAGCACTTCGATAACGCCATTCATGCGGTGACGACATACATCTCCCTCGATAACTAGGGAGCCTCGCCACCCTACGTAGCACTCATGGAGGGCCTAAGTACGTCACAGGGGGCCTAGATACTGCACTTAGGCCCCCTGCCACGCAGGAAGGCCCCTCGTGAATGAAAGAAGAGGACGAACCCGCCTATTGCCCGAGCCTGGTCTTGAACTCCTCGGCGCTCCACATCGGGATCCCGAGCTCCTCGGCCTTCTTCGTCTTTGATGCACCCGGTTTTTCTCCAACGACGACGGCCGTCGTGTTCTTCGACACCGAGCCAGTTGATTTGCCCCCGGCGGCGACGATCGCCTCCCCCACGCTGTCACGAGTGAACCCTTCCACCGCGCCCGTAACAACGATGGTCATGCCCTCAAAGGGTTTCGAACCGGAGTCCTCACCAGGCTCAGGCCGTTCATCCTCAAAAATCACACCGTCCGCCCGCCAGGTCTCAACAATCTCGGCATGCCAATCCTCCTCGAACCAGTCGAGGAAGGAATGCGCGATGATCTCACCCACTCCCTCTACGTCCGAGAACGGCACCTCCCCCGCAGCACGTTGCACGCGCCCGGATTCGAGGATGGCGTCAAGGGAGCCGAAAGCGCTTGCCAGCTCGCGGGCAGCCACCGGACCAACGTGACGAATGTTCAGGGCAACGAGCTTGCGCCACAAATCCTTCGACTTGGCCTTCTCGAGTTCGCCCACCACTTTCTCGAGCGTCTTCGAGGGCGCAGATTCCTTTCGAAGCTCGTAATTTTCGCGCATCGCGGTTGGCTTTAGCCACGTTGGTTTCGTCCATCCAGCGCGAATATAGCGCCAATCGCCAGTCTCTTCGCCACCGGTACGGATCGGCTGCCACGTCCGCACCTCCCGCATAGCCTCGGCACTCAGCCCGAACAGGCCGGCCTCGGTATCAAGGTAGGGCTCTTGCGCAGCCGGAATACCTAGCCGTGCCTGCACGTCGTCGGAAATGATCGCCTCCGGATCGAGCAAGGCGCCGTCCTCATCGGTGATCCCCAGCTCCACACGCTTGTTGAGGCTGAGTTGCATCTTCACACGCGGGTCTGCGGCGTCCTCAAGCGACCAGCCGGCCTGGTGAGCCGCGAGCGCATGTTCGTCCGTCAGCTCGAGCGTGTGGCCGGTCGCGAGCGCGATCAAGGCATCCTCCCGATAACGCTCGGGCGCGGCTAACCATTGCGCGGACTCCTC
>JBHWRK010000063.1:0-5289 GCA_043426715.1 Trueperella sp.
TGTCCTTGATGCGGAAACTCGCTACCTTGGCCGCACTGTCGTTGACGTTAACGTTGGCAGCGTGCAGTTCGGATGAAGAACCGGAACCCACACCGGAGCCGACTATCGAGACGATGCCGGAAGACGCCATCGAATACGGCACCGAAATGCCGACAGTTGACTTTTCGGGTGATAATCCCTTGCTGGTTTTCCCCGGGCCGTATCCGGTCGAGGGGCTCCAGGTCGAGACTCTCGAAGAAGGTGATGGCCGCGTCATTGGTGAGGAGGACGTCGTCGTCGCCCACTATGTGGGCCAGGTGTGGAACAACGAGATTCCGTTTGACTCCTCGTTCGAACGCGGCGAGCCTACCTCGTTTTCACTCCAAGGAGTGATTCGTGGGTGGACTGAGGGCCTATCTGGTCTCAAGGTCGGTTCGAAAGTCATCATCTCTGCTCCCCCCGAATATGGTTACGGCCCGACGGGTCAACAAGCTGCAGGGATCGGTGGCACGGACACGATTGTGTTCTACGTCGAGGTACTGTCGGCTTTCGGCGCTGACCAAGCTGGCGATGCAGAAGCGACAATGCAGGTGGATCTGGCCGACCTTCCAGTATCCATTGACGGGGAGCTTGGCGAGCCGATCACGATTGAGGTTCGCGACAAGGCCAACGAGCCTGGGGAAGAGCCGGTCGTGACCGTCATTGCCCGAGGTGACGGTGATCCCCTTGGCGGAGCAGGTACCACGCTCTACCACCAGTATGCGATGTCCCTGTGGGATAATTCGATGACTGAAGTCACGTATGGGATTTATGGTCCTCAATCGCTCAAGCTCGGCGGCGGGAGCTTTTTCGATGCGCTTGAGGGGATCCCCGTGGGCTCACGTGTCCTTGTGGAAGTGCCCGCAAACGATGGCGGCGAGGACGAAGTGACAGCACCTGCTTACGCAGTGGTGATCGACATTATTGATCAACTTGAGGCGCCCGAGAACGGCGACGATGATCCGACAGACGATGACACCATAGACGATGAGAAGTAACGTGGCGACTTAGGCATCAGTGGTGTTACTGAGCCAGAGCGTTTGATGACATCACGACGCCATAAAGAATGGGGCTCCGAGGAGCCCCATTCTTTTGTGCGCTTACGCGTTACTTGACGAGAAGATTCGTGGTCTTAGCGTCTTCGAGACGTGCAGCGACATCCTCCCAATTGACGATGTTCCACACGGCCTTGACGTAGTCGGCCTTCACGTTGAGGTAGTCAAGGTAGAAGGCGTGCTCCCACATATCGAGCATGAAGACCGGGACCGAACCAACCGGAACGTTCGACTGCTGATCGAAGAGCTGATAAATGTTCAGCTTGCCAGCGATCTGATCGTATGCGAGGACTGCCCAACCCGAACCCTGGATGCCCGTCGCGGCGGCAGTGAAGTGCGCCTTGAACGTGTCAAACGATCCGAATGCGTCCTTGAGTGCTTCAAGGAGTTCACCTTCAGGCTCTCCGCCACCGTTGGGGGAGAGATTCTTCCAGAACACGGTGTGGTTCGTGTGCCCACCGACATTGAAGGCGAGATCCTTCGAGAACTGGTTGATCTTCGAGAAGTCGTTGTCCTCGCGCGCCTTCTCCAGGTTTTCTAGAGCGGTGTTGGCGCCTTGCACATAGGCGTTGTGGTGCTTGCTGTGGTGCAGCTCCATGATCTTGCCGGAAATGTGTGGCTCGAGAGCGCTGTAATCGTAATCAAGTTCGGGAAGAGTGTAAGTCATGTCAACCTCCATAAGTCGCAACCTCTGTGATTGCGATTGTTTGCTTTTCAATTATCGCTATATTTTGGACTGAGTCTAGTAGGCACGCAGTAAACTGCGCGGACAGCGTAACCGGACGACACAGAGATGCCCCAAGACTCAGCGACATTCAATTCAACGATTCGCCGTCGAATCGGTACTATTGAGAACGAACAGAGAAGAATGTGGAGGATACAATGGCAAACCAGGTGCAGGCAACGGACGAGAAGTCGTTCGAGGTTCTGGTGTACTCAGATAATCGCGATACCCGCAACGAGGTTATGCAAGCGGTTGGTCGCAGAGTCGCTAAGGGTCTGCCGCGAATCAACTGGACCGAGGCTGCCACCTGGGAAGGTGCCTATCTCAAGGTCGAGGAAAACCACTACGACTTGCTGATCCTCGACGGTGAAGCGGCTAAGCTGGGCGGAATTGGGCTCGGCAAAATGATCCGTGACGAACTTGTCCCCGACATGCCCTATGTAATTCTCACTGGTCGTCCACAGGACGAGTGGCTTGCGCGCGTTGCGAATCCGAATGCCATTCTCGAGCACCCGGTCGACCCGCGTTCGCTGTCAAGCGCGGTCAGGGAGATCCTCAAGGAGAAGGTCGGCGCTTAATGCCTGCGTTAAACTGGCCGGAAATCACCACCAAGGTCATCAACCGCGTGGACTTGACGGCCGACGAAACGGCATGGGCAATGGACAGCGTGATGTCTGGTCGGACCGCTCCCGTTTCGCTAGCAGGGTTTCTAACAGCTCTCGCCACTAAGGGAGAGACGACCGAGGAACTTCTTGGTCTCGCGGACTCGATGCAGTCACATGCTGCTCCTGTCAGACTGACTTCTGACTCTCTTGACATCGTTGGCACGGGAGGCGACCGGCTTCGTACGGTCAACATTTCGACGACAGCGTCGATCATCATTGCCGCCGCTGGAATCAAGGTGGTTAAGCACGGCAATCGCGCCTCCTCATCTAAGTCTGGATCTGCTGACTGTTTGGAGTCGCTTGGTGTCGATTTGGACCTGCCGATCCCCGCAGTGGAAAAAATTTTCGACGAGATCGGCATTACCTTCCTGTTCGCCAATCTCTTCCATCCGTCGATGAAGTATGCGGCGACGGCTCGTCGTGAACTCGGAGTCGCCACAGCGTTCAACGTGCTCGGACCGCTCACGAATCCCGCGAAGCCGGAGGCTGGGGCCATTGGTGTGTCTAATAAGTACCATGCGCCTCTCGTGGCCGGCGTCTTGGCTAAGCGAAACAATCGTGCGCTCGTCTTTCGCGGAACCAACGGACTCGACGAACTGTCCACAGTCTGTACAAACGAAATTTGGGAAGTCCGCGACGGCGACATCACATTCCACGAGATGGACGCTTCAGCAGAGCTTGGTTTGCCGCAAGCTAATATCGAAGATCTTCAAGGGCGTGATGCGCACTACAATGCAGAGATCGCGAGGAGAGTCATCGATGGTGAGAAGGGCCCAGTGCGAGATTCTGTGAGTCTCAACGCTGCAGGGGCGATTGTCGCTGATGGCCGACTCCCGGGAGTCCGTCCCGGTGACGGATCGTTCATTGACCGTATGCGCCACGGTCTTGCTATCGCCGAAGAGACGATTGATTCAGGTCGTGCCACGAGCTTGCTGTCGCGGTGGATTGACCTGTCCAACCAGCTTTCACAATAATCGTCTCGTTACTTCGCCCGCAGAAAATCGAGCCTTATGTAAAGTAGGGGCGTCTGTAGTCGGCGACCTAAAGGTTGAGGCGGGCGCTAAATACGGTTTTACCACCCATCTCAAGGTGGATGATGCCATCTCAGCAAAGAAAGGCGGGGTGTGGCGGTTTAGTCGAGACCGAGATCAAAGGCTGCTTCGAGATCGGCCCGCGAGAACTCACGGAACGCGATATACGTTTTGAGTTCGTTGACGCCTTCAACCTTCGCAATCTGATCTGGAATCACGGTGGCGAGATCCTCATGGTCAGCAACGCTGACAATCGCGATGAGATCAACGTCTCCCGTCACTGAGTACACCCGTTTGACGCTATCGATAGCGATCACAGCATCAGCGACTTCGGGGATTTTGTTGACTTTGGCGTCGATCATGACAACAGCGGTGATCATAAGGGCTCCTATTCGATATCAGATTCTCCCAATCTTATCGCGTAGAGCAACGTTATTTGGCGCGCGCAGACTCGGGATTTGCGGGAAGCCCTATCGCGTAGCCTCCGAATCGGGAACGGCTAAGCAATTCCGGTCTACTCACTCTCAACACTCGAACGCCTTTTCGAAGGAGCCACTGTGAAAGTAACCGAACCTCATCGTGACTTACGTGCAGACTTGCGTACTTCGGCTCATCGAGTGGTGCGTGCGTGGCATCTAACCATTGCGCCACATCTTCTGGATTCTCGCCCTCACGGGCAAGCGCGCTTGCCCTCAAAACCCCGTAGTCAAAGATAACGACCTCCCACCGCGAACCGTTCTTGTACGCGGCACAAATCCGTTGGTTTCCGATGAGCGCG
Organism: Trueperella sp.; assembly: GCA_043426715.1. Lineage (GTDB taxonomy): Bacteria > Actinomycetota > Actinomycetes > Actinomycetales > Actinomycetaceae > Trueperella. The sequence continues at coordinate 4,272 of JBHWRK010000063.1, forward strand.
CGGAATTCTTCGAACGTCTTCGCACCTCCGACGAGGGAATACAGACGATTTCGCTCGCTCGTTGCCAGCTCATAGCGTTGCCACTCGCTCAGTGAGCGCAACTTCGCCAAGCTTGTCTCGGCAACGGCGCGAACATTTCCACGCAGGGCATTTTCCACGGCGGACAGTGGGGCATCTTGGCGTTCACCAGTGAGGCAGGGAGCCGAACACTTACCAAGATCAAGCAAGTGGCACGACCCTCGGCCATCTGGAGCCTTGGGAAGGCGCTGGGTACAACTGCGAAGGCCAGTGGCAGACTCGAGCAACTCAATGGCGTTGCGAGCGTGTCGGATCGAGGTGAAGGGGCCTAAGGCGCCATCCATTTCCTCGCGCGTGATCTTACGGGTCACCTTCAAACGCGGATGCGGCTCCTGTGTGAAACTAATCCACGGACGGGTTGTGGTGCGCCGTGAGCGCCGATTGTAGGGCGGATCCAACTCATCTATGAGTCGAACCTCAAGAATATTGGCTTCGAGGACTGTCGCTGTGGCGATGGCATCCACGCGTACGGCAAGGTCTACCATCTCGGCCATGCGCTTACGTTTTTCTGCTGCGGTAAAGTACTGGCGCACACGCTTGTAGACGTTGACTGACGTGCCCACATATAGCACTTCGCCACCGGGACCGATGAACTTGTACACGCCGGCGCCACGTGGAAGGCCGTCAGCGAGAGTGGCCTTTGCCCGGCGGTGTTGAGGAACGGCATCAGTGGCCGTCATCAGATCTTCGAGGTGGGTGACTCCGATACCGCCAAGACGGCTAAGGGTTGCATGCAGAACTTCGACGGTGGCCCGTGCGTCATCCAAGGCCCGGTGGGTTGGTCGTACCTGTGCGCCGCACACTCGAGCAAGGGTAGCGAGCTTATAGTTCGGCGTCTCCTCGCGCGTGAACGCTTTTCGCGCAAGACGCACGGTATCCACGATGCGGCGCTTTGGGAAGTCGAGGCCGAGTCCAGCACATGCGCCCCGCAAATGACAAA
>JBHWRK010000064.1:0-3125 GCA_043426715.1 Trueperella sp.
TTTGTACCCCGGTACAAGCACTACTGACCGGATGTTGCTATTAACAGTGGGTATTGGGGCAGTGCACGATATCATTGGTGATCTTGACACTGCTTGAGGAGAGGCGGTCACAAGTGAGTCTGGTATCGGGAATTTTTAAGCGCTCGGGATCGGGCGGAGCGCGCGCGGTGCCCTACTCGTTGGAGAGAACTTTTGACGTCCAGACTGCTCGCAAGTATGCCAATTTCGTGGGCGCTCCTAGGCTCACGCATACGCCCCCGATGGCCTTCCATAACCTGTGTTTTCCGACCACCGCACATGTTCTTGGAGAGCGAGCGGTTCCGGCACGCCTCCTTGGCCTCATCCACGAATCGTTGTCGTGGAAACTCGTCGAACCACTGCCCGTAGGTGTTGAGGTCACGGCAAGTTCGTTGATCACTCGTACGACGCGTACAAGCGGCTTGTCCATCGAAGTGACGTCGGTTGTACGGTCCAATCACAGCCTCCACTACGTGGAGCGCTCCGTTTATTTCGCGCGTAAGGCCCTACACGGTCCGGCATACAATTTTGATCACACAGGAGTGCCTGCCGAGTGGACGTGGCAGGACGTTCCGGATTTGCGTGCTCAGTTTGGGATCAACGATGTGGGTGCGCTGGATGTCAAGCAGAGAGTCGCCTCGCATTCGCGAACGTTAGGTGCTGATGCTGGCCGTCAATGGGCGAAGATTTCGGGAGACATCAATCCGATCCACATGTCTAATGCGGCTGCGAAGCCGTTCGGTTTTGCCACCGCGATCGCGCACGGATCAGCAATCGAAGCGTGGGTGCATGCGAGCTTGGGCATCGCTGGCACCGCACCAGCATCTGGGGCCACCAAGTTCCGCGCTCCAACCCGCATACCGAATGAGATTGAACTCGTACCGTTTGAGGACAATCTTTACGGGGTCATTGAAATCCGCTCGGGGCGCGATCTCGTCCACCTGCGAGTAGCGAGCGAGGGGCATCTGGAGGTTGGCACCGTCATGCCCACCCAGATCGTCATTCCGCGCAGGGATGGCCGCGCGAGTTCCTCCGCTTTGGGCAAAGCCGCATTCGCGGCCGCTGCGGAGGGCGATGCCGAAACCACCGCGGCGATCAACGCCGCGGCTAACTGGCGCAAGCAGTATCGCGAGCCAGTGCGTAAGGTTGCGGTTCTCGATGATCCTGCTCAGGGCGCGCATGTTGCTCAGCGTGCACTCGACTTCCTTGGCCGGCATGTCACCGCCGCGGACGGGAAACCGATCGGACAGATTGAAGCCCAGCCACACGTGCCGCTCGGATTGCGGGTCGTGGGCAGGGGAGTGCCCCGGCGCGAACTCGCCATTCCATTCAACGGGCAGTTACTCGAAGGCGCCAGTCTTGCTAGCCAATTGGCGAGATGGACGGCGGATGGGACGGTGACGGCCACGGCGGCTCAGCGTATTCGCGAGGTCTCCGATAACCCGCAGTGGCTCAACCTGACGGGAATCTCGGTGGGCGTGCTCGGAGCGGCCGCTGAACTTGCCCCCACACGATTCCTCCTCGACTACGGCGCGAAGGTTGCTGGCGTCATCCGCCCGAATTCACGCCGTTATGATGCTCTCATCGATGACGCCCGCGCGCTCTCGGGCACACTCGATCTGTCTCCAGCTGCCGCCTCCGACATTGTTGAGGACCCCGGCGCCGTTGCCGGCTGGATGCTTGGCCGCCGCCCGCACGTCGTCGTTGAAACTTTGTATGCACCCGGCGTCGATTTCGTGTTGCTGGAGCTGGGTGCGGACGTCATCATGCGTAACATGGCGGAACGCTCGAACGCACTGCTTGCTTGGTACGGCACGCCATCTGATGTCTACCCCATCGGCGCTCGTCGCGAGCGCGCAGGTGGGATTGCATATCGTGGCCGTACGTCTCGTTTCCCGTTTGGGATTCTCAAGGGGACGCCCGCAATTCGCGACGGCGTATTTAACGGCATCATTGATTTTCAGGGTCCGAATTACATTTTGGCGAAGCGTATCGGCCGTTGGCGTGCTACCGTGCTGGCGGCTCAAGGCAGACGCGTGTCGTTCCATATTGCGCCCATGTCTCGAACGGAGTCGGTCCTGAGGTCTACGACGATTGAGGCCGCGTATCGGGGGCTCTCGAAACTCGGCGTAGAACCGCTGCCGGCCGAAACCTCAGCGGCGCTCATGGCCACGCTCCTGGTGTGGGATTGGCGCAACCCGCGCACAGCCAACGTTGACTTTCTGACCGAGGCTGCATTTCCAACGGGATTGTGGAGTCAGGATTCTGAGCCTCAGGATTTGCTGAGGCGCGCCGTCATGTTGGGAAGCGGCGTGTTCATTCGGTAGCGCGGACTGAGCGAGTGCACGCTAGAATCGATCACCATGCGCATAAAAATCTTCATCGTAGCCGCAGTGCTCGCCCTCGGTGGTTGCAATGCTGCTACCGACGGATCGGAGACTACCGGACCGTCGGTCTCCGTCACCGCACCGGCTTCTGAGACTCCAAATCCCGCCGGTGAGCGCACTCCCACCGAGGAGCAATCTCCGACTGAGGAACCGTCTGTCGACCCAGCGCAACTACCGAGCGACGTTAAGACTGTTGACGATGGCGAGTTTGTCACGTACACCTTTGCCTCCCGCGAACTCACCCTCACCTTGCCGAGCACATGGGTGGACCTGGTTGATAGCTCGCAAGCCTTCCCCATCGCAGTGGAAAATCCCAGCGGGACTCAACGCATCGTCGTTGCTGAAATAGGGCCGTCGCGGCTGACCCCGGATCCGGAGCCATACCGCCAGCTACTCGTCGAGAAACTGGGCGTGGATGACGAACAGGTGACCTACATCGGGGTAGGGCACGCGGGGCTCACCTACCCGGCATTTGAAATTAACGCGGACGGTTATGTGGCGTGGATTTTCCTCGTCACGGCCGATGAGCGCCTATTCGAACTCACTGTCAAGGCAGATTCATACGACGAGGGTGTGGCCGCGCTCAACCAGATCACGACCCTGACTAACGCAGCTAAGTAGCACAGTCATCAACATACAGATAGGCGAATGGGGGATGCGCGCCAGCATCCCCCATTCAGCTTGAGTACTACAGAGTGGCAGTCACGAGTGCCACACTTA
>JBHWRK010000065.1:0-4191 GCA_043426715.1 Trueperella sp.
AATGTGGAACGACGCCGTAGGTCAGCCACTTCTTCGAAATGAGCGTGTCGCGATAGTCGGCAATCTGGGAGTCCAGGTTGACGACATTGCCCTTATCCTTCGGCTTCGCTTTCCCGAGCGCGAGGCGCAAGTTAAGCGCTACTACCGTTCCCACGATGAGGAAACCTATCGCTCCGAGAGCGATCGACGCCCCGTACTGGGTCCAGAAGACTCGTGCCGCCTCGATTTGCTGGAACCATTTCAGTTCGGTCCAGAAGTTGGCAAAAACAACAATTCCAAAGACGAGAACGCCGAGCACCAGCAAGGTGGGCAGGAATGCTCCACCGAGCGGGGAACGCTCGAAGTTCGGCCGTCCGGTTGTGGCCCTTTGGTTGGTCAAAATAAACCTCACTTCGCGCCCGACTGCTCGGGCGACATTTACCGTATTTGACGGTTCAACTCCCAAAACCGTATAACAAATAGCCGTGCCTTTGCTATGTCGTTCACTCATGGAGGGACATGGAGGATGGAGTGTCGGACGATTCACGCCGATGTGCCACAATGTTCGGGTGACTGAAAATACAAAGACGCCAATGTTCCGCTCGCTTGAAAAGTCCACGCTCGAAATCGAGCGCCATGTGGCCACGGGCGGGTGGGACGCTCCAATGCGCCTGTTCGCGCTGGTCCAGGCCCGCCGTGCTCTAGACGAGCACCCCGAACTGGCGGACGAACTTCCCGCCGATGTTCAGGCCGACGCAATTACTGACCCGACAACCCTTTTCTCGATCGAGCAGGAGGGTCTGCCCGAGGTCGAAACCATTGAGGAACTGGTCACCCGAATCGTGTGGCCAGACAACGTGGATGGCGCCGCGCTCTCCGTTGAACGCATCGTTTTGCCTCCGGGCGCTGAGACGAAACTGCCCAAGGACCCAGCGGAAGCGGACGCGGTGCTCCAAGACCACCCTGATCGTCAGGACGTCCGCATCGTCGTGTCCGTCCTGCGCACGGGCGAGTCGTGGTGTGCGATCCGTATGAAGAATTTCGACGATCCGGACAAGGTTCTCTCGGGAGAAAATCTCGTACCCGGCCTCGTCGAGGGCCTGCGTATCGGATTTACCGAGGAAGCCTGGCAGGACGAGTAGAAACGCGTCTCTGGACATATCCGCCTGTTCGGCTAGATAGTGCGAAACCCGGGCGTTTTTCTGCTGCCTGGAGTATCGTCGTCGTCCCGCCTAAGATGCCTCGATCGGTTCAACAGCCTCGAGTGCTGAGCACGGAGTCAGATGCGTGGTGTCGCCCGCTTCGATAGCTTCAACGACGCCGATGGCGTCCGCGATCGTCCGCACCGCCCAGATATCGAGTCCGTCTGGTTCGTATCCGACCGTTTCAGGGCAGTTGATAGCAGGCGCAATAAAGTCAGTAGCTCCGGCATCGCGAGCTCCGTTGATTTTGTGGCGGATACCGCCAATCGGTTCGATCTCGCCGTCCCACGCGATCGCGCCTGTACCCGCTATCGTCGTGTCTCCGCCGAGCGAACCGTCTGCAATCGCGTCGTAGATCGCAAGTGTGAACATACCTCCTGCCGAAGGACCGCCGATTCCGTCGATGACGTATTCCACGTCGGCTGGCAGTTCGACGTTCGTGACCTCCACGAACACCCCGAGTAAGGATCCTGGATGCACCCACCCGGTCGGATCGGGCTCAAATGCCTTCGTTGGAACAGTCACGGTCTGTTCTTTGCCATCGCGTTCAATCGCCAGATCGATTTTCGTGCCCGGTGGAGTGGCGTCGAGAACCCCGGATAGGTCCATGAATGTCGACACCGTGACGAAACCATCGGTTCCCTCGGCGTTCGTAATCTGCGCGCTCGTCTCCTCATCCGACCAGCCCGCACTCCAATCGTCCGTAGTGATCTGAACCGGAGAAGAGATTGCCTTGATGACATCCCCCTCCTCGAGAAAACCGTACGCGGGTGAATCTTCTGGTACGCCAGCGATATTTAGTTGCATCGACACCTCTAGACCCGCGGTTTCGAACGCGACAGCCGCGGCAGTGTCCTGCGAGAAGTTCATAAGGGTCAGGTTGCGCTCACGAATCTCGGCTGACGATACTTGTGCCGGATACAGCGTGCGAACTGGAACCAGTTGAAGGTTACGGGTTGCAAGAGCTCCGACGGCCGCAATTCCAGGAACGCCGTTCTCTGCGTTTCCAGTGGCGGTAACCGTCGTCATCAAAAAGTCTGTGTCGGACTCGTACGTCTCTATCCCAGATACCGTGAGGATCTCCTTGTCGTCGATCTCTCCCGTCACGTCGAGAACCGGGCCAGGGCTTTGAACGATGTAGGATGTGGGTACCGCTACCCCGATGAGGACCATGAGGCCGTAAAGCGCAACAGCGATCATTGTTCTCGATGGGCGTCCAGCCATAATGTGCGCTCGTGCTCTCATTCGCAGTCCATCCTTTCCGCCAACTGGCCGGTTTTCGCCTCCGGCGCACCGCCCCACATTGTTCCATTCGGCGCCTACAACTAATCTGGTTAAGACACCCGAGGAGGAAATCTTATGAGCAACAGCGATCATAACGGGCAGGGCGCACAAGACCACAACTGGGAAGAGATGCTCCGTGCCGTCTTCGGTGAGGACGGGGCCGAACAGATCATTGAGCGTATGAAGGCCGAGGGCCAGGATCCAAGCGCAATGGCGCAGATGTTTAACCCCGCACACATCCACATGGTGTCTCAGCAGATTCAAGCGATGCTTGGATCGTCAGGCCAGGGGCCAATTAACTGGCAGCTCGCCGAACGTGTGGCCCGCGATCAGGTCACCCGGCACAACATGGATCGCCTGACCGCCGACCACGCCGAACGTGCACGCTCTTCCATGCGGACCGCTTCCCTATGGCTCGATGCCGCCACAGAATTCGATCCGGCAACAGGCCCCAACTTGGCACTTACCCGCCTGGATTGGATCGCTCATTCGCTTGGCACGTTCCGCAAGCTTCTCGATCCGATTGGCGCGAACGTTTCTCGCGCGTTCGTCGACGCACTGTCCGAACAGACCAGCCACCTTCCTCCCGAAATGGCAGCGATGTTCGGCGATCCCACCCAATTCATCTCAAAAATGATCGCCTCCGTGCTTGCCGTACAGTACGGCAACGCGCTGGCTGAGCTCGCCATCAAGTCGTTCGGCTCGACGGACACGGGCGTACCATTGCTCGAAGGATCGTCCGCCATCGTCGTACCGTCCAACATTGACGAGTTTGCCAAGGATCTGGACATCCCCCACGATGAAGTCCTCCTCTATGTTGCCGTCCGCGAAGCCGCCACGGCGCGCCTTTACACGCGCGTGCCCTGGCTTCGTCCCCGCGTTCTCGACACGATCTCGGAAATTGCTTCCGGCATCGAGATCAACGTGGAGTCGATCGAGGAACAGGTTCGCGGCATGGCCATCGACCCGATGAACATGGACCCGCAGAACATGCCGCAGATCGACATGTCGAACATCTTCGTGCTTGAACTCAGCGAGGAGCAGGAAGACGCCGTCGAGCGTTTGCAGCACCTTCTTTCCCTCATCGAAGGGTGGGTCTCCGAAGTTTCCGCTCGCGCCGTACTTCCCCACTTACCCAACGCAGTGCCGATGCGCGAACTGTTCACGCGCCGCTACGCCACTGACAACCCGGCAAAGGCCGTGTGGGAGGCGCAGTTAGGAATCGAACTTGCCGCCCGCCGTCAGCGCGAGGCCGCCAAGTTCTGGCAGCTCTCCGAAAAAAACAAGGGCATCAAGGACCGCGACGCCATGTGGTCACACCCCGATCTCCTGCCAACGTCCGACGCGCTCGACGATCCTGAAGCGTTCTTCGATGGTACACAGCAAGATATCGAGGCAGAACTCGATTCGTTTCTCGAGGGGCTGTTCGGGGACGCCGAGCAAACCGACGTTCCGCACGAAGAGGCCTTCGATGACGGGCGTTCGGGGTTCAACGAGGCGGACGAAGATCATTCGTCCAGCGATGATCAGCCCGGCGATGATCGGCCCAGCGCTGGTCGAGGCGAGAGCGACGACGATCCGGACGAAGAAGACCCGCGCGGACGATAGCGCACCCTAGGGCGAATCCTCCGCCCTAGTCCACAGCAGTGGATCTCCAGCACGCCGAGTTGGGCCGTGTGGTTAGCATCTCGGCATGCATTTAACGACGGGAGTCTTCTGGACACTT
>JBHWRK010000066.1:0-4055 GCA_043426715.1 Trueperella sp.
GGGTCTATCTTAATCATCCTTGAGATAACGGACGATCTCGCGCACGGCCCGCCGGGAATTCTTCGCTCAACCGGAGGCTGCCTCAACGAAACGAGAGACCGGTCGCCCGTAGTTCGTAATCGTCCGGCGTCGATAAGCAGAAGGAGCTCCCTGCAGTCGTTTCGCGGTTGACGGTGACGTTTCGCAGCCGGGCAACACATGTAGTAAGTCGTGAGCTAGGAATGTCCTGCATGCGTCTTATACGAGTGGAATAGATAAGCTTCCAGTTGAGAACTATGAGCGAAAGGTATCTATGTTGGAGGTCGGATCACTCGTCGATCTTGACATTGCGGACGTGGCCTTCGATGGCGAGACGATCGCATACGTTCAAGGAGCGAGGGTCTTCGTTCGAGGCGCGATTATCGGGGAGCGGGTACGCGCGGAGATTACCCACTCACGCAAACGCGGTTATCTTGCGATCGTGTGCGAGGTGCTCGAGCCGTCGCCTACTCGCATCAGGCACCCTTGGCCATTGGGAGACGTCAACGAAACGGGAGCCGCCAACTACGGCCACATGACACTCGCTGGCCAGCGCGACATGAAATCGCGAATGCTCGCCGGCCAACTGTACGCGGCCGGAGGAGAGAAACTACTGGCGCGCTTCGACCCGGACATGCTGGTGGTGCGCGGTGTTGAGGACGTCGACCGCGCAGAGCCAGGCTGGCGCTACCGCTCGCGCATCGGTGTCAACAAGCTTGCTACGGGTGTCGGCATGTACCTGACACAGACGAAGGAACACGTTCCAGTTGACGACCTGCCACTGGCAAGCTCGCGCATGAACGCTCTGGACATCTTCGGATCAGCATGGGACGACGACGTCCGGCCCGGCGAGCACATGCGCGTGGTTGCGCCCAGCGCGAGTGAGCCCGTGGTGATCGTGGAAGACCAGGTCTATCGGGCGCCGGGCGAACCGGCCGGGAGCACCATTCGGGAAACAGTGTCATATCGCGAGCGCGAATATACCTATGAGCTTGCTGCAGGCGGGTTTTGGCAAGTCCACGAGAACGCGCCTGACGAACTGGTGAGATGCGTGTTCGACTCACTTGAGGTGACCGACGGAACCGATCTGGTAGATCTTTACTCGGGCGCTGGACTGTTTTCGCTCATTGCATCTGACCTTGTCGGACCGACCGGTCGCGTACGCGCCTTCGAAGGAAATGAGATCGCAACCGAGGCGGCGCTGGTGAACTTCGCTGGTCGACCGTGGGCGAGCGCTCATGCAACGACGATTGACGAACGAATCATCGGAGATCTCATTGATGGAGCCGACGTGATTATTGCAGATCCTCCGCGTGCAGGCCTCGGTGCCGATACTGCCAAAATTCTTGCGCGAAGCGAGGCGCGTCAGATTGCACTCGTTTCGTGCGATGCACGATCAATGGCACGGGACCTGGATGCACTAGTGAAAGCAGGCCGTACGGTCGTATCCTTTAACGCCCTTGACATCTTTCCGAACACACACTTCGTTGAGACGGTCTGTGTGGTCGAGTGATGGCCTGATCTAACGCTCAAGGTCACGAAGCACAGCGGTAAGGAACGTCTTGGCGGCCTCATAGAGGCCTGGATCTTCGCTTTCTCGTGGTCCTGCAATATTGAGGTCGAGCCCTAATCCTAGGGACTGTATCCACTCCACAACCTTTGATGGAGCCGTCTCGGTGGTCACCACCAGAACCGGCCGAGCGAGCGCTCGCGCGGTCTGTGCCGTAAGTTCTGTTCCAGCAGAAACCTCGGCCGCCCCGGTCCACACAATGATGGTGGCATCGGAATGTTCGACATTGAGGCGAGTACGCACGGCGGGATCGCTCGACTTAGTGGCCTGCAACTCTGGATACCGCGCCAACACCCCTGGAGCTTTGGTCGCGTTTTCGGCCCACCCACCAGCTGGCACGAATCCGCAAACGGGAATTCCCAGCGACCGCGCCGCATCGAGCGCCGCGCGGTCGGCGCCAGACTGCCCACCGGACCTCACGACCTGAACGATGGGCACCTTCGCCGGACCTCGAGCGTCGTCAGCCCTTGTCCCGTTACGACAGTCCAACGATCGTGCCGTCGTCGAGTAGGTCCATTCCAAGCGCCGCCGGCTTTTTCGGCAGCCCTGGCATCGTGATGATCGAACGTGTCAGTGCAACGACAAAGCCGGACCCTGAATTGTGCCTAACCTCGCGAACAGTGATGCGGAAATCGGTGGGCGCGCCAAGCGCAGTTGGGTCGTCGCTGAAGGAATACTGCGTCTTCGCAATACACACGGGCGAATCCCCAAAACCCATCTGTGTCAGCCGATCGAGTTCAGCCTCCGCTGTGGTCGAGAAGTCCACACCGTCTGCCCGGTAGATGTGCCGAGCAACGGTTCTGATCTTGTCCTTGAGGGTCGCGGAACGCTTGTAAATCGGTGCGAAGTTAGAGTCCGTGTCGCACAGCTTCACCACCTTGTCCGCGAGCTCCTTACCCCCATCGCCGCCCTTGGCGAAGACGTCTGCTTCTGCCACGTCCACGCCAAGTTCCGCGCACCGTTCCTTGATGAGCGCAATGTCGACATCGGTATCCGTGTGGAATTTGTTGATCGCGACCACGCAGGGCACGCCATACTTTTTCATGTTTTCAAGGTGTCGCTCAAGATTGACGAGACCCCTTTTCAGTGGCTCAACGGAATTCTCCTCGGTTTCTTTAGCGGATGCCTGACCGTTGTAGCGCAACGCGCGTACCGTGGCAACGACGACGACGGCGTCCGGTGTGAAACCACCGATGGGGCAGACGATGTCGAAGAATTTTTCGGCTCCGAGATCTGCGCCGAAGCCCGCTTCGGTAATCGTGTAATCGGCGAGCTTCAGTCCCATTTTGGTGGCGAGGATTGAGTTGCATCCATGGGCGATGTTGGCGAACGGCGCGCCGTGGATGATTGCTGGCGTGTTTTCGAGTGTCTGAACGAGGTTCGGCTTGATGGCATCCTTCATGAGGAGAGCCATTGCTCCAACAGCGCCGAGGTCACCCGCTGCAACGGGCTCGTTGTCCATGTTGTACGCAACGATCATGTTGGACAATCGGCGCTTGAGGTCGTCCAGATCAGTGGCAAGGCATAGGATCGCCATGACCTCGCTCGCAGGCACGATGTCCACGCCATCTTCACGAATTACGCCATTACCGGGCATTCCCAAACCCACCACAATCTTGCGAAGGACGCGATCGTTCATATCGATCGTGCGGCGGTGAGTGACGTTCTTGGGGTTGATACGCAGGGGATTGCCATGATGCATTGAGTTGTCGATCATCGCGGCAAGTAGATTATTCGCCGTGGCGATCGCGTTCATGTCACCGGTGAAATGCAGGTTAATGTCGTCCATTGGCACTACCTGTGCATAGCCGCCACCTGCGGCTCCGCCCTTCATTCCGAAGACCGGGCCGAGGGAGGGTTCACGCAGCGCGCTGACTGCGTTCTTGCCGATTTTGTTGAGTGCCATTGATAGGCCAACGTTGATCGTCGTCTTGCCTTCGCCGGCTGGGGTGGGGTTAATTGCTGTGACGAGAACGAGTTTTCCGTCGGGACGTTCGGCGCGACGGTCGAGGATTGACAGTTCGAGCTTTGCCTTATCGCGGCCATAGGGAGTGAACTCGACATCGTCGAGGGTCATGTCCGAGGCGATGTCGTCAATCAGGCGCAGATGTGCTGACTGGGCGATTTCAACATCTGAAAGCATGGACATCCTTGGGTGAGAGACAATCGTTTCGCTTCTATTCTAAAGAAACTTGATCGGTCACACGTAGGAGTTGTTGACTTTCAAGGAGACGTTCCACGCCGGTGTGGTCGAGGCGAAAGTGCCTGGGATTGGCAAGCCTGCAGGTCGCCAACTCGGTGGCGAATAAAGCAACGGTGATCGTTCGTGCCAGAGGTCTGAGCGTCGAACATCCAAACGTTTGACCAACGGCGATCCACGAGCATGCGGTACTTCGGCACCTTATTGCAACCACGGTAAATGTGTACCTGCACAATAAGGTAGCGCCCCGGAGCGTACTCAGACATT
>JBHWRK010000067.1:0-8394 GCA_043426715.1 Trueperella sp.
TTTGAGAACGCCAGCAGGCTCGCCGGAGTACACAATCTCGCCTCCGAATTCGCCGGCTCTCGGACCGATGTCGACTATCCAGTCGGCCTGGCGGATCGTTTCCTCATCGTGTTCGACGACGATGAGCGTGTTGCCTAGATCGCGTAAATGAAGCAGTGCGCTGAGGAGTCGCTCGTTGTCCCGCTGATGCAGACCGATCGATGGCTCGTCCAGCACGTATAGCACGCCCACAAGGCCCGCACCAATCTGAGTAGCAAGGCGAATTCGCTGGGCCTCGCCACCCGAGAGCGAACCGGCTGAGCGCGACATCGTGAGGTAACTCAAACCAACCGTCACAAGGAAGGTGAGTCGTTCGAGAATTTCTTTGAGAACGGCGTCGGCAATCTTTCTCTCGCGAGGTCCAAGTTCGAGACCCTTAAGGTATTCAAGTGCATCGCCGATCGACATTTCGGTGAGCTCGTAAATGTTGAGCTCGCCCACTCGCACAGCCAAAACTTCTGGTTTGAGACGCGCACCCCCACAGGTGGCACACCTGACGTCTCGCATGAAGCCTTTGTAGCGCTCCCTCGACCACTCCGAGGACGTCTCGTCGTGCTTGCGCTTCACAAAGTGGAGTACACCTTCAAAGCCCGTGGAATATACCTTCTCGCGACCCCACCGGTTACGGTAGCGCATCTTGATCTTGAAGTCCTTGCCGTTGAGGATCGCGTCCTGAACCTTAGCGGGAAGGTCTTTCCACTTCGTATCGTTATCAAAGCCCAACTCGTCGCCGAGCCCTTCGAGCTGGCGCATGTGGTAATCACGCGCGGGCCCCGAGGCCGTCACCGCCCACGGCACAATTGCGCCGTCGTTGATCGTCAGATCCTCATCTGGTACCACGAGGTCGGGTGAGACCTGCACCTTGTAGCCAATACCGTCGCAATCCGGACAAGAGCCATAGGGCGCATTAAAAGAAAACGTGCGTGGTTCGATCTCTTCAATTTCAAGCGCGTGTCCGTTTGGGCACGAACGAAATTCGGAGAACTTGCGTTCGCGTTGCGGATCGTCCACATCGAGGTCCACGAACTCTGCGATGAGTCGACCTTCTGCCAACCTAAGCGCCGTTTCCACAGAATCGTTGAGTCGCGATCGCATGCCGTCGCGTATTGCGAGGCGATCGACAATGACGTCAATATTGTGCGTCTTTGTCTTGGCGAGCTTCGGTGGGTTGTCGAGCCGCACCAGCTCCCCATCCACGCGAGCACGTGTATAACCATCAGCGCTCAGCGTGCGGAAGATGTCACTATGCTCTCCCTTACGCCCGCGGATTACCGGAGCCAAAATTTGGAATCGAGTACCCTCGTCGTACTCTAACAACACGTTGACGATCTGCTCCGCGCTCTGTGCCTGAATCTTCTCCCCACACACCGGGCAATACTGCGTACCTGCACGCGCATAGAGAAGGCGCAGGTAATCGTAGACCTCGGTTATTGTGCCGACGGTTGATCGTGGGTTGCGGTTCGTGGATTTCTGGTCGATGGAGACGGCTGGTGAGAGGCCTTCAATAAAATCGACGTCGGGCTTATCCATCTGGCCGAGGAACTGACGAGCGTAGGCGGACAGCGATTCGACGTAGCGGCGCTGTCCTTCCGCAAAGATCGTGTCGAAGGCGAGCGACGACTTTCCTGATCCTGACAGGCCGGTGAATACAACCATCTTGTTACGCGGAATATCGAGCGTGACGTTTTGAAGGTTGTGTTCCCGGGCGCCTTGAATGTGAATATGTTCGTGCACGAGGCCAAGTATAGACAATGGAACCAGCACATTCGAACACATGTTTGATGATTTTGCCACGGGCGATTATGCCGCGGTCCGTAGGTCGGACCATACGTGATCTAGGATAGTTACATGGCTATTTACGCAGTTCGTTACACGTACTCAACCGACACCGACCTCATCACCCGCACGCGCCCCGTCCACCGGGAATACCTTCACAGCCTTCACGATCAAGGAGCGCTGTTAGCATCGGGGCCACTCGGGTCCGATGGGGCTTTGCTTATCGTTCGCGCCGACGACGCACCCGCGGCCCTCGCTCTGGTGGATGCGGACCCGTTCAACGAGGTTGGCGTGATTGTCGAGCGAGAGGCGCTCGAATGGACGCAAGTGATCGGGCCCTGGGTTTAGGAGTCAGCAATTAACGACAAGAGCGTTCTTCGTCACTTCAAACCTGACTTTCTTCTCACGGGAATAATCACGGCCCTCATCTTGGGGCTCGTTATTCCCGTGCCTGGGCACGTCTCAGACATTCTTTCGAACCTCGCTGATATTGGCGTAGGCATGGTGTTCCTTGTCTACGGTATGCGCCTACGAACGAGCGAAGTGATCGAGGGCCTAAAGAACATCAAGCTCCAATCCGCCACTCTCATTGCCACTTACGTCATCTTCCCGTTGCTTGGTCTCGCGTTTTATTGGCTCACTGGCTCAATCATTGGAACTGCATTTGCCACCGGCCTGCTGTATTTGAGCTTGCTTCCCTCGACAGTCCAATCGTCCGTGACCTTTGTGTCGATTGCCCGTGGTGATGTGGCGAGCGCAGTGTGTGCTGCGACCATTTCAAACATATTGGGCATGTTCATCACGCCCGTTCTCGTGCTCGTCTTCATGAATCTTGAAGATGCCTCCACCGGCGGAATCAAGTCCGTTCTCCTCAAGCTTTTGTTGCCGTTCATTATCGGTCAGATCTTGCAGCCCGTTGTGGGCGATTGGATGCGCTCTCATCGGAAGATCACGCAGGTCACGGACAACTCGGCGATTATCCTTGTGGTGTTCTCCGCCGTCGTCAAAGCAACGAACGACGGCGCATGGAACTCGGTGACCCTCGGTGGCTTCATCGTCTTGTTTATTGTTCTGGCGATACTTCTGGCGCTGATTCTTGCGATCACTTGGTACGGAGGCAAGCTCCTCAAGTTCCCGCGAGAAGAAAAGATCGTGCTCCTCATGTGCGGCTCGAAGAAATCGCTCGCCACGGGACTACCGATGGCGAAGGCGCTATTCGATCCCGCAATCGTGGGGGCCGTGGCGGTACCGGTCATTATCTTCCACCAGATTCAGCTGATCGTCGCAGCGGTCATCGCCCGGAGGCTTGGAAGGCAAACGGACGACGTCCAGGCCTAACGGCCACCAGGTTCATCACCGGCAACGCAGTCACGACCGAATGCACGGACTGCCGCTCAGGGAATACCGCCGGTATCGCGTCGTCGACGCTCGAGTTAGTCAGCACTTTCGGCGTGTGGCTCAGTCGGATGGGAGCTATCCTCCCCGGTGTCCTCGTCCACGCCACGAACTCGCGGCTCCCCCAACGTCGGCTCGGGACGCTCGTGCGGACCAATCTCGGCCGCGAGGTCAGCCGGCGAGTACATCGTTGGCCACTTTTTCGCGCCCCATATCGATGCGAACACCGTGATGACGATCGACACGAGGATGACCGCCGTGGACTGGAGCGGCGTGGGCTCGGGGATGAAGGTGAGCATGTCGTAACCGTGAAACGCGTGCACGAGAAGCTTCAACGCGATAAATCCAAGGATGAACGCTAGTCCGAAGTGGAGGTAAATTAGCTTGTCCAGCAAGCCGTCCACCAGGAAGTACAACTGCCGCAAGCCGAGTAGGGAAAAGGCATTCGCTGCGAACACGATGAACGGTTCGCGCGTGAGGCCGTAAATCGCAGGGATCGAGTCGAGTGCGAACATGATGTCAATCGAACCGATCGAGATCACACACAGCATAAGAGGCGTAATCCACGTCTTGCCACTGCGCCGCACGAGTAGGCGCTGGCCGACGTAGCCATCGGTCACGTTAAACACCTTGGAGGCATACCTCGTGAGCGCGTTGGGAGTGTACTCATCACCGTGTTCGGACTTCGTTGGATCTCGCCGATCGCGTTCTTGCCCTACGCCGTCCCGGATCTGGTCGATCGCTGTATACAGCATCCATGCGCCGAAGATAAAGAAGACCCACGCGAACTGTTCGATGATCGCAGCGGCCACCATGATGAAGGCAAAGCGCAGCACGAGCGCGATAACGATGCCCCACATGACCACTTTTTGCTGATAGATCCTCGGTACCTTGAATGCGGCGATGATGATAATAAAGACGAAGATGTTATCCAGCGAGAGCGACTTCTCAGTCAGATAGCCGGCGAAGTATTCAGTGGCGAATTGCGGGCTGTGCCTGAAGTACATGAGCACGCCAAACAGGAGCGCAATCGCAATATAGATCACCGACCAAATCGCCGCTTCTTTGAGCGTCGGCTCGTGCGGCTTGCGCACGTGGCCGAGCAAATCCCACGCGATGAGTGCGATGATGATCGCAAACAGGGCAAACCATTCCCACGTGTGCACGACCATTGCTTCGACAGAATTTGGCGCATTTACGAGCGCTGAATGAAATAGCCCAGACACGGGGCTCCTTCCGGTACGTCAAAAATACCGGAGGTCTCTTCCCGCCTGTGAAGGCCACGACCCGGGCATATGCCGTATTGACGAGCCGTTGTTGGGTGGGAATACTCCCCTCCGCATGAGAAGATTCTAGCTGACTTTAACCATCGCGCAATGGTCGCGCCCGTGTGATTCGCGCTAAGCGTTGTCAATTTGGCGCAGTTCCTTCTTGACGTCTTCGATTTCGTCTCGCAGGCGTGCCGCAATCTCGAACTGGAGCTGGTCGGCAGCGGCGTGCATCTGTTCGGTGAGTTCTTCCAAAAGTTGGCGTATCTCGCGACCATCTTGTGGGAGTCGCTCTGAGATCGAGCTTTCCCTACGGTATCCGCCCTCCAGGAGTGCCTCGGTATCGATGTCTTCGCGAAGGAGCATGTCAGTGACGTCCGAGATCTTCTTGCGCAGCGGTGTGGGATCGATGCCGCGTTCTTCGTTGTAAGCGATTTGCTTTTCTCGACGACGATTGGTCTCCTCGATCGCTTCTTGCATGTTGGGCGTTATCTGATCGGCGTACATATGCACCTGTCCGGACACATTTCGGGCAGCTCGGCCGATCGTCTGAATGAGCGAGGTTGTCGAGCGCAAAAAGCCCTGCTTATCAGCGTCTAGAATCGCAACCAGTGAGACTTCAGGCAGGTCGAGGCCCTCACGAAGCAGGTTGATTCCCACGAGCACATCGAACTTTCCGAGCCGTAGCTCGCGCAATAGCTCAACGCGGCGCAAGGTATCGACGTCGGAATGTAAATACTCCACTCGAATGCCGCGCTCAGCCATATAGTTCGTGAGATCCTCGGCCATTTTCTTCGTCAGCGTGGTGACGAGGACGCGTTCATCTCGCTCGGTACGTACGCGCACCTCTTCTAGAAGGTCGTCAATTTGCCCTTTCGTGGGCTTGACAACGATTTCGGGATCGACGAGGCCCGTCGGCCGAATGATCTGCTCGACTACGCCGTCAGACTTTCCCAACTCGTATTTGCCCGGCGTAGCAGAGAGGTACACCGTTTGGCCGATGCGTTCCAAAAACTCGTCCCACTTCAGCGGTCTATTGTCCATTGCTGAGGGCAGACGGAAGCCATGTTCGACGA
The DNA here is from genome assembly GCA_043426715.1 of Trueperella sp. Taxonomy (GTDB): domain Bacteria; phylum Actinomycetota; class Actinomycetes; order Actinomycetales; family Actinomycetaceae; genus Trueperella. The sequence goes on from JBHWRK010000067.1 coordinate 5,555, forward strand.
GCGTGCGTTTACGCGACATGTCGCCTTCATACATCGCGCCGATTTGCGGAACGGTCACATGCGACTCGTCAATGACGAGCACGAAGTCATCCGGGAAATAATCGAGCAGTGTGTGCGGGGGCGTGCCAGGACCTCGGCCATCGATATGGCGCGAGTAGTTCTCGATGCCGGAGCACGTGCCAAGATTTCGGATCATCTCAAGATCGAAGGTGGTTCGCATTTCAAGGCGCTGCGCCTCGAGTAATTTGCCCTGCTCCCGGAAATCTTCGAGGCGCTCATCGAGTTCGTCTTTGATCGATTCCAACGCTCGCTCCATCCGCTCCGGACCAGCCACGTAGTGTGAGGCTGGGAAGATATGAGCATGGTCAGAATCGCGAATGACGTTGCCAGTCAACGGATGCAACAGCGAAATCGCATCGATCTCGTCGCCAAAAAACTCGATGCGCACCGCAAGCTCTTCGTACACGGGGATAATCTCCACCGTGTCGCCGCGGACCCGGAACGTGCCTCGCGTGAACGCCATGTCGTTTCGGGTGTATTGCATACCCACGAACTGTTTGAGCAATGCGTCGCGATCGAGTTGCTGCCCCACTTCAAGCTGGACCATCCGGTCCACGTACTCCTGCGGAGTACCAAGACCATAGATGCACGACACGGACGCTACCACCACCACGTCACGCCGCGTCAGTAGCGAGTTTGTGGCTGAGTGACGAAGTCGCTCCACCTCGTCATTAATTGACGAGTCCTTTTCGATGTAGGTATCCGACTGCGGCACGTACGCTTCGGGCTGGTAGTAGTCGTAATAGGAGACGAAGTATTCAACCGCGTTATTAGGCAGGAGCTCGCGAAACTCGGCAGCCATTTGCGCGGCCAGCGTCTTATTGGGCTCCATAATGAGCGTGGGCCGCTGAATCTGTTCAACCAGCCAAGCCGTCGTGGCCGATTTACCCGTGCCCGTAGCACCTAGGAGGACAATGTCACTTTCACCGTTATTAATACGCTCGACGAGCTCCTTGATGGCTTCCGGTTGATCGCCTGACGGCGTGTATTCGGAAATTACCTCAAAGGGGGCCTCTTGGCGGACGATATCGCTCACTGGTTGCATGCCTACAGGCTAGTGCCTTCGTGCGACGATTCCACAGAAAGTTTGCCAACAGGAAACTATCGGCACATGCAGTTAGGCGCGCCGCGCCGTCACGTCCACCGCGGGGTTCGCCATCCGCCAGCCCCCGTCCACAGGAAGCCACCCGAGGCGCTCGAGGCGATCTTCGGGCCCGTCAAGCACGAGCACGCCCTCGTCCTGCGTCACCGTAAAACCGTGCGACTCGAGCCGGTTAATCTGCAGCTCCACAATGTCGCGGTACACAACGGCGTCGTTCTTAGAAAGATGCACCTCCGTGAACGTGCCGGTATTGAGACGCTCGGAAAACGGTACCACCCACTCCGTCCAGATTTCGGTTAGGACGTCGCGAAGTTCGGATTCGTCGCCCTCATTAACGATCACAACATCCGCGATCCCGGTTCGTTCCACGTCAGTGGGCTGCGAGTTGATCCGCGCCCGTGCGTCTTCCCCTGACATGCCGCGTGACTCCTTCAGACGCGCGATGCGGATATGTTCATCAGAATTGACCGTGACGTTCGCCGTCATCGCGAATTGTCCAGGTTGCCCCACAAGAAGCGGTACGTCATAAACGACGACGCCAGTCGGATCCGTTTCCACAAAATTCTTCAGCTGACGCTGCACTTCGGCCGCCACCGCGGGATGCGTGATTGAGTTAAGCATCGCTCTTTCCGTTGGGTGCTCGAACACGATCTTAGCGAGTGCCGAACGGTCGAGCCGGCCGTCGTCACCAATCACGTCCCTGCCCCAGCGTTTAATAATCTTTTCCAGAGATGGCGTACCAGGCTCGACCACGTCGCGGGCAACTTGGTCGGCGTCAATGATGTGCGCACCAAGCTCTTTCCAGATGGTCGCAACGAGAGACTTTCCTGACCCGATTCCGCCGGTGAGTGCGAGTGTAAGCATAAGATCTCCTTCGCCAGAGCGTCCAAAATGTGTTCGACGAGCGCCACTCCGTCGTTAATTGAAAGGTACTCGATCGGCGGCTCATGTACGAAGCCCGCACAAGCCGACCGGTCCGTGGCCAATATACAACCCGCGTTGCGCCCATAACCACGTGCCCTGCGCTATTACAGAATCCTGATTCTTGGCGGGCTGATCGCACAGCGATCCAAGGTGGCACGGATCGGTCAGCGCCGAGAATTCGACCCGTTCCCGTGATGCCTTCGGATTGGCAACTCCGTCGTTCAAGTTGCCTGTACAGGGTTCAGGTTGACTGCACGGGGCCCGGTAGCAGTGAGAGGTACTGGCACGTGTTCCAAGTACGGCGAAAGGGCTCGCAGTTGGTCACTGCGAGCCCTTCCAGGTTAACTAACGTCTAGTGACGTAGGACCTTAGTTGCCGGTCAGCTTCTCACGTAGAGCAGCGAGCGCCTCATCCGATGCGAGCGTTCCCGATGCCTCGTTGCCCGAGGAGTAGGACGCCGGCGAATCGTCGACCGGTGCAGCTCCAGCACCCGAAGCCATAACCTGAGCGTCGGCCTCCTGGTGTGCGGCAACCTGCTTCTTGTGTGCCTGCCAGCGGGCTTCTGCCTCGGCGTACTCGGCCTCCCATGCAGCTTGGTTCTCTTCGAAGCCTTCAAGCCACTCGTTCGCCTCCGGATCGAATCCTTCTGGGTACTTGTAGTTGCCCTCTTCGTCGTACTCGGCAGCCATGCCGTACAGCGTGGGGTCGAACTCCGTCGCCGAGATGGCGGCGTCGTTGGCCTGCTTGAGAGTCA
>JBHWRK010000068.1:0-4391 GCA_043426715.1 Trueperella sp.
GCGAGCTCGTAGATAGCGAAGCCCATGATGCCGTCTTCGACGTTGGCTTCGTTAATCACGTCAGTAAGGTAGACCGGAATCCAGTTGAGAACGCCGTAACGGAGCGTGTACACAAAAACGTTGGCAAGTGCGAGCATAACAATAACGCGGTTAGTAAGGACATGCTTGAACAGCAGCGTCTTCCACGATGCGTTATCACCTGTATCGACAGTTTCCACCTTGGCAGGATCGTCGTGGTATTCCTCAATTGGTGGCAAGCCAACGGCCTCTGGCCTGTCTCGAATCATGAAGAAAATGATGACAGATATGACGAGTGCCACGATGCCGGGGATTCGGAATGCGGGTGTCCAATCCGACGCGGAGGACGCGAATGATGACAAGCCCCAGGTTGCGAGGAATCCAACACCAGCCCCGCCGACGTTGTGCGCTGTGTTCCAGATAGAGGTCATAGTGCCGCGCTCGGTGGTTGAGAACCAGTGAACGAGGACGCGTCCCGACGGAGGCCATCCCATACCTTGGACCCAACCGTTGAGGAACATAACAGCCGCGAAGATTCCCACGGTGCCAACAATGTCCGGTACGTAGGATATGAAGATATTGATAATTGCAGAAAGTGCCAAGCCAATCGGCATGAAGTATCGTGCGTTCGCTCGATCGGACAACATCGCCATGAAGAACTTTGATAGCCCGTACGAGAACAGCACCGCGTTTGCAACGATGCCGATGCCCACTGTATTCATCAAGTCGTGCTCGGTAAGAATGCCAGATACGAGTGAGACATTGTTGCGAATCAGATAAAACGCTGCGTAGCCGATAAAGATGCCAAGGAATACCTGAGCCCTCAACCTCTTATACGTGGGCGCAACTTCTTCTTCAGGAAGTCGAGGTGCCACGGGCGGTGCTGCAAGAACACCAAAATTGCTGTGCTTGTTTGCCATGAGTTCCCTTTCCGTCGTGCGCATCATCGCGCTGGGTGTAGGAACAATTTACGAAATACCCGGTTACGCCCGGCACGTGCCAAGGTCACACTTGGTCACCATCTTGTTACTTTTCTCTGTTCTCCAACGGTTGACTTTCCCGGATCGAGTAGCCCGATCCCCTACGTGAGGTGATGACAATCTGATCAATTCCAGCCCGTTCGAGATTACGCCGGAGCCGGTAAATCGCAGTCTTAACCATCTCCCGCCCGCCAGCCTGTTCGGTTACACCCCAAGCTTCGTTGAGGAGTTCGCGATGGGACACTATTTCCCCCGAATTTTTGATGAGCGTCAAAAGAACACGTACTTCCGTAGCCGACAGATCGATCCTACGCCCGCCCCATGTCGCTTCGAGAGCATCGGGATCAATGCTCAGATCAAGCAATTGTGGATGGTCGGGTTGCAATAGAGGAAATGACCTACGCACGAGGGCCTCGGCACGAAGAGCGAGCTCCATCGGAGAGAAGGGCTTAGTCAAATAGTCGTCCGCGCCGGCCTCCAAACCTCTAATGCGATCTTCGACGTCGCTACGTGCCGTCAACAACATGATTGGCAAATTTCCGATACGCGATCGAATTCTCTGGGTGAGGTCGAGACCCGAACCGTGAGGCAGCATGATATCGAGGACGGCGAGATGGAAGCGGTGATTTTCGAGCAGAGACCATGCCTGCGCCGCTGTTGAAGCCGTTAAGCACTCAAAGCCTTTGGTCTGCAAGGCGAAAGACACGATAGATATCATTTGTGGTTCATCGTCCACAACAAGCGCCTTGGGTATCATTCGTCAATCTCCGTCATGGGTGGTGCGCCTTGGGGCAATAACACCACAATAGTTGTCCCAACACCGGGTTGTGAGTCAACCATCATTCTGCCCCCGTGCGCCTCCACAATTTCCTGGGACACAAGCATGCCGATACCTGAGCCCGGACGTCGACTAGAACCCGTTGCAAACGGAGTAAAGAACTTTTCGAGCTCGGAGGCATTCATCCCCATTCCGCGGTCGGACACCTCAAGCAGTGCCCCACCGTTTTCAGCTTGGGACACGCGGACGTATGGTCCGTCTTCACCCTCAGAATGGCGGATCGCATTATTGACAAGGTTCCACACAAGTTGCCTAATGAACTGTTCATCAGCATAGATGGGAAGAATGCCACCACGAACGTCGATGGTAATCGGAACCGGGCTGGTGCGACGCAACGATTTTGCGGCATCAGAGACCACATCACGCACGTCAACGAGATCCGAACGCAACTGAAGATGCGTGTCTTTTAATCTGCGCTGAGCTAGAGAATTTTCTGCGATTCCAATCGCTTGCTGCGAGTTGTCAAAAATCGTGTGGACGAACGAACGCTGTATGTCAGTGAGCGCGCCTGGACTCTCACTGGCAAGTAATTCAGCTGAGGCTTCAATCAAGGTCAATGGCGTGCGTATTTCGTGGGCAACAATCGCAGGACGCGCATCCAAGCGCTCCATAACTCGCTCCGTGCGTTCCAATTTAGTGCGCAAGTGCGAATTGATCATCATCAGATAGCCGATAATTGACATTACGATGAGTGAGAGAACAACACCGACAATCATGGTTGGGCTACCAGCTGGAGATCGGGCTTGAGTTTTCCTGCGCGCGGAGACACAAGAGCCACCGGACGATCGCCGTTGAACGCGGCTGCAGGCCACGACTCGGACCGCGTGCCACGTGAGACGGGTGCTCGCGTATCGATAAACCCCCCGTTCACGAGAGCTTTCTCTTCGGTGTCGTCGATGGCGACAACTGGGAAAAGGGTGCGACACACCTGTCCGATGGTCGCTACTGGCAGAGGAGCACCGGAGGTGACGAGGTCGCGCAAGTCACTCACGCTCAGGGCATCCTCCACATTCCACGGACCGATGTGGGTGCGGCGCAATGCGGTGAGGTGCGCTTCGGTGCCGAGTGCGACACCCAGATCGCGTGCGAGTGCGCGAACATACGTCCCGGCAGACGCAGTGACGACGACGTCGAACTCCACCGTTGGCACGTCGGTTTCGGCGATCTTCGTGGTGCCAGTGCCGAGATCCGAAGTGCGCTCAAAACGGCCAATGATAACCGGGCGAGCATCGAGATTTACATCCTTACCTGCGCGTGCAAGATCATGGGCACGCAGGCCATCGACTTTGATCGCCGACACGGTGGCTGGCACCTGCATGATATCGCCGGTCAACTGAGCAATCGCGGCATCAACAGTAGCTGGGTCGACGAGTGGCGGAGCAGCAGCGTAGCATTCTCCATCGGCGTCATCAGTATCTGATCCGATGCCGAGGCAGATCCGCGCGGTATATGTCTTTTCCGCGCCAACGAGATACTGGATAAGTTTGGTGGTACGACCGGTTGCGATGATGAGTAGACCGGTGGCCATCGGATCGAGGGTGCCAGCATGTCCCACCTGGCGAGTGGCGCCAAGCCTACGGATCGCGCCCACGACATCATGGCTCGTGACGCCCTCATCCTTATCAATGAAGAGAACGCCTTCAGAAGGAGATAACCCGCGAGGGAGTTCACCCCACGGCTTCACTCGTGCAATGCGGGCAATCGCGCGCTGGCGATTACGTTCGCGGCCTTTGCGCACTACTCGTCCGACTCGAGCTCGTCCGTCTCGACCTCTTCTGTGGCTGATTCGGGATGCCTGGGCTTGCGGTACGGATCAGGGTCACCTGCGGGGGTTGCGCCCTCGGCCCGGCGGCGAATCTCCTCATCCCGGGCACGGGCTGCCGCTAGCAAGTCTTCCATCGACTTTGCAGATTCTGGCAGTGCGTCGAGAATGAACTCGATCGAAGGCGTCAAGCGCAGTCCAAGCTGCTTGCCGACGACCGAGCGGATCATGCCGGTGGCTGACTCGAGTGCCTTGCCGGACTGAATGCGTTCCTCCTCGCTGCCCAGGACCGTATAGAACACGGAAGCATGCTGGAGATCGCCGGTCACACGCACATCGGTGACGGTCACCATTCCGAGGCGAGGATCTTTGAGCTTAGTATCAATGAGCTGTGCGACGATCTGCTTGATCTGGTCCGCTACCCTATCTACTCGTGTGTTGGCCATGTTTCTCCTAACCTCGGTTCACTTCGTGGCAGTCGACCGCCACGAGTGGGCTTACGCGCAGTCGCGCGCCGGAAATTACTCGCTCCATTGTACGTGAGGCGACTGAGCGATTTGCATTCGTGTGATGGACCTATGCTCCTGGCGATGCATATTCGGTAGAACATCACTTATTCGTGTCGGGTAAGGCTCGGCGACGTCGCAGACGTGTATCGATCCTCGGTTGGAGTATCTTTCATCAACTTTCCCCCAAAGTGTGGTCCGAAAGGACCCACTGACGTACACGAGGTCAGGTTTACCGATCAGTGGATGCACAAAATGGCTCCCAGACATAAGTAAAGGCGCCACCG
>JBHWRK010000069.1:0-6272 GCA_043426715.1 Trueperella sp.
TGTCTGCGGGAGACAACACGGCCGTCACGGTGATCTTGATTCTCTTGGCGCTCGGTATTGGCGCGGGTGTTGGTATCCCAGTGGCCCAACGCGTCGAAATGACGGGCATGCCAGAACTCATCGCGCTCCTGCATTCGTTTGTGGGTCTGGCCGCGGTGCTCGTGGGCTTCAACTCGTTCATCGAAACGCCCGGCGAGGATTCGATCTTCAACGCCTTCCATATGGGCGAGGTGGGACTTGCCGTCTTCATCGGTGCCGTGACGTTCACGGGATCGATCGTGGCATTCCTTAAGCTGTCCGGCAAAGTCGGCGGTGCACCGCTCATGCTCCCGGGTCGACACTGGCTCAACGGTGCGGCAATTCTCGCGTCGATTGGCCTGATCGTGTGGTTCGCGCACACGCGTAGTTTTGCGTCGGGCATGATCCCGCTCGTCCTTTTGACGATCATCGCGCTAGCCGTGGGCGTCCACTTGGTGGCAGCTATCGGCGGTGGCGACATGCCCGTCGTTGTGTCCATGCTCAACTCGTACTCGGGCTGGGCAGCAGCGATGGCTGGCTTCACGCTGGGCAACGATCTGCTCATCATTACCGGTGCGCTCGTTGGTTCGTCGGGTGCCTATCTGTCCTACATCATGAGTAAGGCAATGAACCGTTCGTTTATCTCCGTTATCCTCGGTGGATTCGGTTCGGACGGTGTGATGACGGGCGAGGGCAAGGAATACGGCTCGCATCAAGAAACTACAGCCGATGAGGTTGCCGAAATGCTCAGGGGCGCGAACAAGGTCGTCATCACTCCGGGCTACGGAATGGCAGTTGCTCAGGCCCAGTATCCGGTTGCCGCGATGACAGAAAAACTCCGCGCCGAAGGCGTGGACGTGTCATTCGCGATCCATCCGGTGGCTGGCCGTCTGCCAGGACACATGAATGTCCTTCTTGCTGAGGCAAACGTGCCCTATGACATCGTGTTCGAAATGGACGAAGTCAACGACGAACTGTCAAGTGCCGATGTCGTGCTCGTCATCGGCGCAAACGACACAGTCAACCCCGCCGCGGAAGAGCCCGGCTCGCCAATTGCGGGCATGCCAGTTATCAAGGTATGGGAAGCGAAGAACGTCATCGTGTTCAAGCGCTCGATGGGCAATGCCGGATACGCCGGAGTCCAAAACCCGCTGTTCTTTAATGACAACACCAAGATGCTCCTTGGTGACGCGAAGGACTCTGTGGACCAGATCAACACGTTCCTGTGATTAGTCGGTGAGGGAATACAAAAGAGGGGCGGACCACACGGTCCGCCCCTCGTCAGTTGTTCGAAGGAATTAGCCTTCGATCGATGCAACCAGCTTGGCAAGCTTGGACTTGCGCTGCGCTGCATTATTCTTGTGGAGAACTCCCTTGGAAACAGCCTTGTCGAGCTTGCGGCTTGCCACGCGGAGCGCTTCCTGCGCCTCGTCTGCGTTGCCTGCTTCAACAGCTTCGCGGGTCTTACGAATGTACGAGCGAACCTCGGTCTTGTAAGCCTGGTTGCGGATGCGACGCTTCTCGTTGGTCTTGTTTCGCTTGATCTGGGACTTGATGTTTGCCACTGATAACTCTTTCGTTTTGTCTGGTGGCCTTTCGGCCTCGGTCGGTTGAGGGCTTGTCAACTTCGGACTGAGGCGTGGGGCGCCCGTGGAAAGAAGTATGACCGGACCTTTCACCCGACCAGGTTCAAAGTCCAATAGCAAACTCTAGCAAAGCGAACGGCGCCGCAAAAGCGAGGTTGCCCGCATTAAACGGTGCATCTGCTCACTTTGGCGGCGCCGTGAAAACTAAAGCGCTACGCGCACGGTGTTAGTCGAGCTTTTCCTCGACCTCGACAGCCTTTTCCTTCGCGGTGTCGCGAGCGTCGGTTGCGGCGTCCTTGACCTTGGCTTCTGCCTGGTCCTTCTTGCCGTCGAACTCCATCGACTTGTCATCGGTCATCTTGCCGATAGCTTCCTTAGCCTTGCCCTTGGCAGACTGTGCTCCGTGCTTGACAGCATCGCTGAAACCCATAGGTTTTCTCCTTCAGTTTGTCGTCGGGTCGTCACGACCCGCTTGTGTGTTCAACGGTAGGTGCGCAACCTTGGAGAATCCCGACAATTTCTGGAAATACGCGCATTTTGCGCTGTGCGCGCAAGTGAAACAGAGCAAGTGGGGGTTGTGCAGGCAATGTACTCCGGACTAGCTCGCTAGCCGTGCAGGTTTTTGAGTGCCGCGACGACGTCGTCGTAAATATCTTTACGAAGGAAGGAACCTTCGCGCCTAATCTGGTCAACATGGGCCACGAGAAGGCGGTCGAGTCTGACTTCGGAAGGGCGTCCGCGGTGGTCCCATTCACCAGTTCCAACGTCCATCCAGTGACGGCCCCACTGAGCTTCCCAATCGGCGTTACGGCTGTGGTCTTTGGATGTCATTTGCCCGAATATCACGTGATCTTCCGTGTCGGCCATTACGAGTACGGGCCGGTCCTTTCCGCGCCCATCATTTTCATCGTATGGCACCCACGTCCACACAACTTCACCCGGATCTGGCAGACCGTTACGCTCCGGTTCGTACTCGAAGTCCGGTAGGCCAAGTTGCTCGATGTCATATTCGATGGCCCGTTCGTCGGGTCCTGGAAATTCTGGATGGGGAGCCGACGACGGTGTGCGATTCGTCTGGTGGATTGCCTCATCGGAATGGTCCCGGTGCGTGTGGGTAGGGCGCGCGTCCGTGTGGCTGCGACGAGTAGTTCCGGAGCGCCGAGTGTCAAGATTAATTCCTGTCCGGCGCCGGATTTCCTTCGTGGTGCGACGCCGGACATCGCGAGCAACCTGACGGCCGACCTGGCTGGCGGCGCGTTTGAGGGAATCCATAAACGACATGTCGAACTCCTAAATTCCTGCTTGAAGTTGGGATACCACGCTATCGACCTGTGGCGCGCGGCGGAAGGTCCACGAAAAGCCATGAGTGGTGAAAAAGAGAGTGTAGGTGCCAGCTCGCTCGTCGTTCACGCCGTCGACTCGTACGTCCTCGATCGCCTCTAGATTGAACTCGGTGACGTTCTTCTTGATGAAACCGGTTTGCGCGATGAAGCTACGTTCGGTCAGCGTGTACCAGGATGTGAGCCATTGAAGAAAAGGATAAATGAGTACGAAGATGAGGAGCACAACGCCTGTAAAACCGAACGTCCAGTGCGCCCACGGATAGAGCGAGTCTGGCAAGGCGAGGATCGCGATGATGACGGCAACGATCGTCGCGAGCGCGCCGAGCGCGTTACCTCGGAGGACAATCGGATGCTCGCGTGCTCGCCAGCGAAAGGGAACAGTGGCCTCGTTGCGGGTGGGCGTGTCTGCGACGTTTGTCATTGCATCACAGCCACAGCGCAAGTCCGACGAAGATGAGGAACGCAATGAGGGGGAGTGAAGCGAGCGTGATGCCGGCGCTGAGGATCGTCCATCTTAGATCGTCCTTCAGGTGTGGGACGTTTTCAATTCCGCCGGCTGAGGCGATCGCAGCTCGTTGAGCGGACTCAAGGCGTGGCATGATCGTCTTCTTCCGAATCGCTGCCTCTGCTTCGGCCGCACGCTGCCGTTCGCGACTCTTGAGCAGTTCAGCCTCTTCGCGCATAGCTTGCGAATTCGGTCCAGGAATGACCACGCCTTCCTCGTCGATCACAATGCCCTCGCCGGGTGCCGCGGTGATTTCACCTGCGTTTAGAGTCGGATTCATGATTCGGTTAAAGCGCTCCGCGGCGGCTTGTGTGTACTCATTGAGTCTGCGCTCGAGTCTATTCCGGCGCACTGAGAAGAAGAGCAGGATGATGCTCAACACCACGCCCGCGCCGAATGGCAACCAGCCCCCGATCCCGCCGTGTCGCTGCCCTGCCATCCATCCGACGAATAACAGGATGAGGTTCCAGAACCCGGCGAACGCCACGAGCGATTTTCCAGGCATGCGCGATAGCCGCTCGATCGCGGGGAGGAACAGATTCATCGATCCGGCACCAAGACTCATGGGGGTATTGTGTCACGCCTCGCCGCGAAGAACCGGAATCAGTTCGCTCAGGGTACGAAGCGTGTCCGGTTTGCCACCCCTGTGGTCGAGAAGAAACGCGCGGCACCCGGCAGCCGTGGCTGCATGAACATCGAGGACTCGATCGCCCACCGAAATGACCTCGGCCGGATCGAGCCTGTGTTTCTCGAGCAAGACGGTGAACATTTGCGGACTTGGCTTGCGTTCATACCCATCAGGGGCACACAACATGTCGTCCACATCAAGATTGAGAGCGTCCAACAACGTCTGTGCGGAGGTACGGTCGCGGTGGGTTGCAACGAGGTTGAGGCCGCCCTGCTCGTGAACGGTGGCCATGACGTCCCGCGCTCCCGACATGACGGGCGGCGGGTTCGTCTTCCACCGCTCTTTGACCGCCTCGTACGCGAAGACCATCTCATCCATATCTGCGCCATACACACGGGAAAGTGTGGACATCGCGTGCGCGATCGACGTCGTTCGTAGCTTTCTCACTTCTGATAGCTGCGCCGACGACGGCTGGTCCGTACCGTAGCCAACTTGCGCAAGCATGTGGTCCACTTGCGGATAGGTATCTACAAGCGTTCCGCCCATGTCCCAAATGATGTGCCGATACATGTTTCTAGTGTGTCACGAGACGCCAAAATTCACACGCCTCGACGCGCTCGAGCAGCCCATGCGCTGGTATCGTTAAGCACGACTATTTCTATTGAGGAGTTTCGTGCCAGTTTCTAACGCTGCTGAGCTGAAAGAGATCCAGCCGTTACATACGGATCAGCATCGGATCCGTAATTTCTGCATCATCGCTCACATTGATCACGGCAAGTCCACCCTTGCCGATCGCATGCTGCAACTGACAGACATCGTGACGGACCGCGAGATGCGCGAACAGTATCTTGACCGCATGGACATTGAGCGCGAACGTGGCATCACAATCAAGTCTCAGGCCGTGCGCATGCCGTGGTCGGTGGACGGCGAGGCGTACGTGCTCAACATGATCGACACCCCAGGTCACGTTGACTTTTCGTACGAGGTATCGCGCTCGCTCGCTGCTTGTGAGGGTGCGATCCTGCTCGTTGATTCCGCACAGGGCATTGAGGCACAGACCCTTGCCAACCTTTATATGGCGATCGAGAATGACCTGACGATCATTCCCGTGCTCAACAAGATTGACCTGCCTGCTGCCAACCCTGATAAGTACGCCGCAGAGATTGGCGGCCTGCTGGGTGTGGATCCCGACGACGTGTTGCGCGTGTCGGGTAAGACCGGTGAGGGCGTGGAAGAGCTACTGAACCGCATCATTGATGAGGTCCCGGCGCCAAAAGGTGAGTCTGAGGGCGAATCACGGGCCATGATTTTCGATTCGGTTTATGACTCGTACCGGGGCGTCGTTACCTACGTGCGCGTGGTGGATGGAAGCTTGAAGCCGCGACAGCGCGTGCAGATGATGTCGACGCACACGGACCACGAGTTGCTCGAGATCGGCATCATTTCACCGGATCCCAAACCAGCTGCCGGGCTTGGTGCTGGCGAAGTGGGCTACTTGATCACGGGTGTGAAAGAAGTTCGCCAATCGCGTGTGGGAGATACCGTGACCGACGCGCGTAGGCCGGCTGAGGAACCCTTGCCTGGATACCGTGACCCAAAGCCTATGGTGTTCTCCGGCATTTACCCCATTGATGGTTCAGATTATCCGGCGCTTCGTGATGCTCTGGACAAGCTCAAACTCAACGATGCGGCCCTCACCTACGAGCCGGAAAACTCGGTTGCACTCGGCTTTGGATACCGCTGTGGTTTCCTTGGGCTGTTGCATCTTGAAATCATTACCGAGCGTCTTGAGCGCGAATTCGATCTTGATCTGATCGCGACGGCGCCGTCGGTTGTTTACCACGTGACTGCAGAGGGCGGGGAAGCGCACGTTGTGTCGAACCCGTCGGAGTTTCCCGAAGGCAAGATTGATTCGATCCGAGAGCCGATGGTCAATGCCACGATTCTCACGCCGTCCGAATACGTGGGCGCCTCGATGGAACTGTGCCAGCAACGCCGGGGCAACATGCAGGGCATGGATTATCTGTCCGAAGAACGCGTGGAGCTTCGCTACCAGCTACCACTTGCCGAGATCGTCACTGACTTCTTTGACCAGCTCAAGTCCCGCACTCGTGGATACGCATCCCTTGACTACAAGGAAGAGGGAGAACAAGAGGCGGATCTCGTCAAGGTAGATATCCTTCTGAATGCCG
>JBHWRK010000070.1:0-7035 GCA_043426715.1 Trueperella sp.
GGCATTGATCGCCACGGCCTTCTTGTCGTCAAAACGCGCGGGGTTGGGGTTGACGTCGTGAACGTCGAATTTCTCGATAAGCTCCTCGCGGTCGAACAGGTCGCGGTCAGCGGCCACCGACCATCCCAGCAGGCCGAGGTAGTTAAGCAGGCCCTCCGGAATCATGCCCCGTTCACGGTGAAGCAACAGATTCGCTTCAGGGTCGCGCTTGGAGAGCTTCTTATTGCCCTCCCCCATGACGTATGGAAGATGCCCATATTCCGGCATGACCTTCGCAATGCCAAGTTCGAGCAGGGCACGATATAGGACGATCTGTCGCGGGGTTGACGATAGAAGGTCCTCGCCGCGAAGAATATGGGTGACCTCAGTGATCGCATCGTCTACCGGGTTAGTCAGCGTGTACAAAGGCTGCCCATTGGCACGCATGATGACGTAGTCCGGCACAGTGCCTGCCTTGAACGTGACCTCACCGCGCACCATGTCCGTAAACATGATGTCCTCATCGGGCATACGCATACGAAGAACAGGCTCGCGGCCTTCGGCGCGGTAGGCGGCCTTCTGCTCATCTGTCAGCTCGCGGTCGTAGCCGTCGTATCCCAACTTGGGGTTTCGACCAGCCGCAACGTGTCGCGCTTCCGTTTCTTCCGGCGTCGTAAATGATTCATACGCGTAGCCGCCGTCCACAAGCTGCTGGGCCACGTCAGCGTAGATGTCCATGCGCTGGGACTGGCGGTACGGCTCGTGCGGCCCACCGACCTCCACACCCTCGTCCCAATCCAGGCCGAGCCAGCGCATCGAGTCAAGCAGCTGGTGGTAGGACTCCTCCGAGTCACGCTTCTGATCGGTATCCTCGATGCGGAAAATGAACGTGCCACCGGTGTGCCGCGCATACGCCCAGTTAAATAAGCAGGTGCGGATCAGCCCGACGTGCGGGGTGCCGGTGGGAGATGGACAAAAACGAACGCGAACTGTATTGCTCATAGTTCCCTAAGGTTACCCCCGCTAGAGTATAAACATGAATTTTGATGACCTTACTCTTGATCAACTCCGCGAAGCAGGCACGCTGAAGTGGGCGGCATTTCCCGATCAGATCGGCATGTTCGTGGCCGAAATGGACCTCGGGATTGCGGATCCGATCAAGAAGGTCCTTCGTGACTACGCGGATAGCCCCGGCATCGGGTACCGCTCGCAGGATGCTAAGCGCGCGCTCCAGGATGCGACGGCGTCATGGTTAGCTGAGAATACGGCGTGGGCGCCGAATGCAGAGCAGGTGTATGCGGTTCCCGACGTCGTTTCCTCGGCTCGCATCGTCATCGACCAGTTGACGACGCCGGGCTCGCCCGTTGTGCTCCCAACTCCGGCGTACATGGGTTTCACCGCGCTCGTGCCGGAAATGGGCCGCACGATGATCGAGGTGCCGTCGCCCATCGTGGATGGGCGTTATGAGTTGGACTTAGACGGCATTCACGCCGCCTTCGAGCAGGGAGCCGAAATGCTGCTGCTCGTCAACCCGGCGAACCCTGCGGGACGCGTCTACACTCGCGATGAGCTTACTGCGCTGTCTCACGTGATGGCCGAGTTCCCGGATGCCTATGTCTTCTCCGACGACATCCACGCTCCCCTCGTTCTCGACGGCGAGCACATTCCCTATGCCTCGGTGAACGAGACGGCGGCTTCCCACACGGTCACCGCTGTCGCGGCGTCGAAAGGCTGGTCGATCCCAGGGTTGAAGTGCGCCCAACTCGTCATCTCGAATCCCGATCACGTCGAACGTCTTGAGCCATACCTCGGATGGGCAGCCTCGACCACATCTACCGTGGGAGCGTCTGCCGCAATAGCTGCCTATAACGAGGGCGGCGAGTGGCTTGCGGAGGTACTTGACTACCTGCGCGCTAATCGCGATCTCTTCGCGCATGCCGTGGAGCGTTGGCCAGGGGTGTGGGCGCCTCACATCGAGGGTACGTACATTGGTTGGCTTGACTTCACGAAGGCGATCGAGGCGGGAATCGTCACGGCGCCCGTCGCGGACTGGATTCGCGAAAACGCTGGCGTTGCTCTGACCCCGGGGGCGTCGTGCGGAAGGGGCTACGAAAACTTTGCCCGCATCATTCTCGCCACCCCGCGCTCTGTGCTTCAACAGGCGATCAACCAGATCGATGCCGCCTTCGGGCTCTAGCCAACTGTGCAAACAGGCGCACACATGGGGCCCAGAAAACTCCGGGCCCGTCGTGAACCTGCCAATGGATTAAGCGTCCGCAACTACTGGATTACGTAGTTCGCCGACGCCCTCAACCGAACACACGACGTCGTCGCCCACGCTCGCTGACACGGCCGGGAACGGGCTGCCGGTCAAAATGATGTCGCCCGGCAGAAGCGTGAACATGTGCGAAACCTGCGACACCAACTGGCGGACGTCACGCGCTAGATTTGCCGTGGTGCCACGCCCGCGCACCTCGCCGTTGACGGACAGGGTGATCTCAAGATCGCTTGTGTCGAGTTCCGTCACAATGACAGGTCCGACCGGGCACGAGGTATCGAATCCCTTGGCGCGCGCCCACTGAGCATCGGTGGCTTGGGCTGCCGCGTCCGTCACGTCGTTGGCCACTGTGTAGCCGAAAATGATGTCATCGACGCGATCGACCGGCACATCCTTCGCGATACGCGAGATGATGACTGCCAACTCGGCCTCGTGGCGCACGTCGCCCGCCCACGCCGGAATCGTGATCGGCACATTGGGCCCGACGACGGCGGTATTCGGCTTCAAGAACGTCGTCGGCACCGTGTCAGGATCGGGGGTATTTGTCTCAGTGATGTAGTTATTCCCGATACCCACAACCTTAGAGCGTGGGATCATCGGAGACACGAGGTTGGCATCCTTAGCGGCCACGACTTGGCCGGTGGGCTCGATACCTGAATACATTGGATCATCAGCAAGAACGATGTAATTTCCGGTCTCCTCGTCTACAACAGCGAAACGTGGACCTTGATTCAGTGACAGTCGTGCAATCTTCATGCCTTAACACTAGCGCGACTACAAGCACTGTCGGTGTGAGTGGAACCATCATGGATACACATTCAAATTACCGCGCGAGTTACGGTAACGTAACCTTGAACAACAACGATCAACAGTAAGGGCGCTCAATGGTCAAGAAACACTCCGATGGTTCGGTCTCGTGGAAAGGCACAGACACACTCGAACCGTGGATGAACATTCCGTGGCTGGTGACGCGCCGACAGGAAAAGTTCCCACACGATATTTGCATCGAGCGTCAGACGAGCGTGGGCGTGTGGAAGCCGATAACGACAACGCAGTACGTTGCGGACATCAATTCGGTCTCACGCGGTCTCATTGCCGAAGGTCTCAAGGAAGGCGACGCCATCGCAATCTTCGGCTCCACCTCTTACGAGTGGAATCTCATCGACTTCGCGGCGCTCAGTGCAGGCCTGGTCGTCGTTCCTATTTACGAATCCGACTCGGCTGATCAAGTGCGGTGGATACTTGAAAATTCCGATATTCGATTTGTTGTCACAGACACGAATGTTCAGCGTGCGCTCGTCGAATCACAGCGCACACCACGCCTCGGCCGCGTGGTTTCCCTAGATCAGAACGCGATCGTTGACCTATACGAAGCCGGCGAATCTGTGGATCAAGCCGAGGTCGATCGTCGTCGTGCAAACCTAACGATGGACACAGTTGCGACCGTCATCTATACCTCTGGCACAACCGGGCGACCCAAGGGTGTCAAGCTCACGCACGGAAATTTTGTGTCGAGCACGCTTAATATGCTTCCGCATATGGACGACATCATCGACAACCCGCAAGCTCGCGGACTGTTCTTCCTGCCGATGGCTCACGTCATGGCTCGAATCAACTTTGTGTACGGCATTAGCGGGCGTGGCAGAGTCGCCCACTCGTCGAGCCTGAAGAACCTGATGTCTGACCTGAAGACATTCCAACCAACTATCTTGCTCGTTGTGCCTCGCGTGCTCGAGAAGATCTATAACGCTGCCGAGGCGAAGGCTGGCGCGGGCGTTAAACGGAAGATCTTCCGTTGGGCCGCACAGGTGGCCATCGACTATTCGAAGAAAGGTCGCGGCCCCATCCGCTCCGCGCAGTGGATGCTCGCAAACAAGCTCGTCCTTTCGAAGATCACGAGCATTATCGGCGAAAATTGCCAGTATGCGGTATCGGCCGGAGCACCGCTCAGCACGCGCATTGGTCACTTCTTCAGTGGCATTGGCCTAACTGTTGTGGAGGCGTACGGCCTGACGGAGACCACCGGAGCTGCCACAGTAAATGAGCCAACCGACATCAAGATGGGTACGGTTGGCCCTCCGATGCCGGGATCGGCTGTGAAGATTGCCGACGACGGGGAGATTCTTATTCGCGGTGACCTTGTCTTCGCGGGTTACCAGAATGACGAGAAGGCAACGGCCGAGGTCTTTGACAATGACGGGTGGTTCTATACTGGCGATCTTGGCCGCCTTGATCGCCACGGCTTTTTGACGATCACCGGTCGCAAGAAGGAACTCATCGTCACCGCGAGCGGTAAGAACGTATCCCCTGCTGTACTTGAGGATCCACTGCGTGGTCATCCCCTTATTTCGCAGATCATGGCCGTGGGCGATCAAAAGCCGTTCATTGGCGCGATTATCACGCTCGATGCTGAGATGTTGCCCTCCTGGCTCGCAGCACACAACCTACCCACGATGGATGTGGTTGAAGCTGGTAAGCATCCGGAGGTACTTGCTTCCCTCACGCGTGCCATTGAACGAACGAATAAACGGGTGTCGCGGGCAGAATCGATCCGTCGATTTTGCGTCATTAACGGCGACTTCTCGGTGGAAAACGGGCTTTTAACACCATCGCTAAAGATTAAGCGCGAAGTTGTGGCAAGGCGCTACGCAGCCGAGATTGAGAACCTGTACACCACATAACCCAAATCCAAGGATGTGCCTGACCTTTCTCCATTGCTCAGGTACACCTAGCGGGTCTCGCCTGCCCCCACCGGAGTGGTGCCAGACGGCGCGTCCTAGATCTAGTGGTAAGTAACCGCGCAATCACGAGGCATTGGGAATGGAGAAAGACCATGCCTGTCGATGAGACGAACCAGCTCGTCCACATCTCATAGCCCGCGCAATATCAAGCAGAAGGATGCGCGACCATCACAGATGATAGGCGAATCCAAAAAGTTGGCGACTGGTGCGCGAGGTGGGACTTGAACCCACACGTCTAAAGACACTGGAACCTAAATCCAGCGCGTCTGCCAATTCCGCCACTCGCGCGTTACCAGATTAGTGTATCGGTCGTCCCCGCCGAGCCAAAATAAAAGCGGGTGGAGTTCAGCACCCCACCCGCTCGCCGACGCATCGTCGTTAGTTATCGATGCCGAGATCGCGGCGCAGACGCGAGACATGGCCCGTCGCCTTCACGTTGTACTGCGGGAGAACGACATTGCCGTTCTTACCTACCACGACGGTCGAACGAATGACTCCCTCGACCTCGCGGCCGTAGTTCATCTTCTTGCCGTACGCACCGTACTTCCTCATGACCGACTTGTCGTGGTCAGAGGCAAGTGTGTAGTTGAGAGACTCCTTCTCGGCGAACTTCTTAAGCGAGTCGAGCGGATCGGGCGAAATGCCGATCACAGTGTAGCCCGCTGCCTTGAGAGAGTTCTCGCTATCTCGAAAGTCGCACGCTTCCGTGGTGCAACCGGGGGTCATCGCCTTCGGATAAAAGTAGACGATGACTCCCTGCTCGGCTTTCTCTAGCTCCTCAGATAGCGTGACGTTGCCATTCACGGTGTCGAGGGTAAAGTTTGGGGCCTTGTCGCCCACCTCAAGCCTGATTGGATTGGTCATAGTAACCCCTTCCTAATTGTCGAATGTGTCGGTAAACATGCGTAGCGACACTAATAAGATGAAAAGAACAAACCCGATAAACATCGGCGCGATGCCGAAGATTGACGGGAAAAGCAGTCCTGCTCCGAGCGAGCCGCCCGCTACAAAGTAGAGCGAGTAGCGCGACCAGCCATAAAAACCGAGCGCCACCGCCGCAGTCCCGATGACGGAAGCGATGACCACCGCAGAGTCAAAGTTGACGCGGAACACGGTATACCAACCAACAAGGAGCATTGCCACCATGAAGACGAGGGAGGCAATCATCAAGGGGCGTTCATATCTTTGCACGAATCCACTCTGCCACAGTTACACGAAATTCTGTCCGCAGGCCCCTGATCGTTCACCAGTGGCAAATACTGTGGGCTAGGTTCCCATTTTGGCAGAACAGGCTGGCAATATAGATCGCATGAACGACGTAGCATCCGGAGATATGGGACCTTGGCTTTCGCCAGAAGATCTGGCATTTGTGCGTCGGAAGGTCCCAATCTTGTATGTGGATGCCGTGCCGGTCCAGCTCAATGAGGACGGCACGCTTAACTCGCTCGGATTGTTGCTCACGGTGGCTGATGACGGTCTAACCCGTTCCCTTGTGTCCGGCCGCGTGCTCTATCACGAGACCATCCGTGATGCGCTCGTGAGACATTTGGACAAAGACCTCGGGCAGATGGCTTTGCCTCAAATACCGGCCTCGGTGGTGCCGTTCATGGTGGCCGAGTACTTCCCTACCCCGGGTGAAGGCTGGCATGATTCACGCCAGCACGCGGTGTCGATGGCCTACATCATCCCAGTGATGGGCGACTGCAAGCCGTCATCCGATTCGCTCGAGATCAATTGGTTCACACCGGGCGAGCTCATGACGCCCGAGTTGCAAAGCGAAATCCTCCCCAAGCACCTGGGCATCGTGAAGCAGGCACTCGCCTCTCTTGGCTGGGTCTAGGTACTTGCCACCAGCGGACGGCTCGTACGGCATGCACGTAAAAGCACGATCCTCGCACGAGGTGGCGATGGATGCGCGCTCGCACTACGGAGCGCCTCGCACGTGAGGCGCAGCCCTTAAGGTGACCGGCTCGAGCTATTGCCCTAAGACGCGCTCAATATGCGGCGCAAGAGCCTCGAAAGCCTTGCGACGAGAAG
>JBHWRK010000071.1:0-11005 GCA_043426715.1 Trueperella sp.
CAAGGTTTTGCCCTCAGCTTCGAGACCAGCCTGGCGCGCACGAATCTGCTCTGCCTTAGCCTCCACCTCGGCACGCTCCGCGGCAATCTGCGTCAGATATTTCGACGTATGCAGCCGCGCGACCGGCAAAAACGCCCGGTCGCGCCCAAGTTTATCGGCCAGCCGCCGGTACAGCGTAAGTGAACTTTCGGAAATTTCGTTCATACCCGTGCGCTCGGCGGTGGCATCGAGTACGCCTTCGAGGATGTCGATTCGATCGGGTGAGACGAACTCGACCTCCACCCCGTTCGTACCCTTGCGGTTGAACGCCGTGCGCACGTGTTGGCTCACCGACTTGTTGACGTCCGCAAACGTCATGTTCTCGATGTCTTTGACGTACATGAACCGAATCTGAATGTCCGGGCGGTCATAGTAGTCCAAGTGAACGCGATGGCCGCCTAGCCCAGTGATCAGCGCGTCAAAATTAGTAGCGCGGTTAAGCTCGGGTCCAGCATCGACATCGTCGTACATCCTGCGTTGAACGAACGGTGTGAGCCGCGCCGAAATGATCGTCGGTGACTGCGATAAAAAGTCCTTCAGGCCCTCGTAAAATGCGCGCTCGTATTCGGGCGTGTACTGCTCAAAGGTGGGGCCGTAGTGAATGACGGCACGGCGGAAGATGCGCATCCACGGCTGGTGATGAACGGCGGCGGCTACGACGAGCCGTTCAGGTTGGCCGTCTACTATCCCCACGAGGTCCACTTGCACGCCGTTTTCTCGCTGTGCTTGGACGTAGGCGGGCAGTTGGGTGACGAACATCCGGTCTTGCCGCTCCACGAAGTTCTCGTAGGCGGATTCGGACAAACGTGTAAAACGCATGGGGCCTCCTTGCTTCAGTCTATACAGTTCGAGCCGGCCATCCCGAGAGCTAACGCCGACGCAATCTTGCGGTCATACGGTGGATGTAGTTCATGAGGGTGTCGGCTTCCTCCATGCGGGCGGCACGCATGAGGACGATGTAGGCGAGCGACATAATAGGAGCGACGACTGCGATCGTCGCTACTGATGTGACAAAGCTAGCGGTCAGCCGGTCGGTGCCGACGATCGCGACGAGCTTGTATCCCAGAAGGGTGACGACAACGGCGATTGCGGCGAGTTTCGCGTGGGATATCAGAATGCGTCGCCCATCGATGCCGCCGAGTCGCCGGCTAAGCAACAGATAGGTGACGAGCCCGCCAAGCAGGTTGGCGCTGGCCATCACGGCACCGACGGCCGGGACAACCCACTGCGGCGGCAGGAAGCTCGCGAGCGCAAACCCAACGATTCCGAAGATTTGCCACGGCAGGCCAACGAAAAACGCTGTACGTGTGTCTTCGAGCGCGTAGTAGACCTTGTTGAACACGCTCGTTGCTCCTACGCCCACCAGACCGAATGCGAGGACCGTGATGACGCGCGCAAGAGAGAGTACTTCGCCCTCGGTGACCGCGGGGACGAAGATGCGCGAGAGTGGCACGGCCAGCACGATGAGACCGGCCGAGGCGAGGAACATGAAGGTCGAGACTGCGCGGAGGGTGAGGGAGGTGTCGGCACGGACACGGTCGAGGTGGCCGGACGTGGCGGCCTTGGCCAGACGCGTGAACATGGCGGTGGTGATAGATACCGTAATGAGTGATGTAGGCAGGGAGTAAACCGAATAGGCGGTGGTGTAGGCGAAATTGCCGGCTACCTCTGTAAGCGCGATGCCAAGATCCTTGGCGCGTTCGGTCGCGCCGGCTGCAACGTTCGACTGAATGATTGTGGGGAGCATGCCGACCAGCATCGTGGCGAGCACCCACGTGGAGGCACGCCCAGCAGTGCCGAGGCCCGAGCCGCGCCACCGGAAGTCGGGCTTGAACCGGATGCCACTGCGGTACATGGGGATGATGAGCACGAGTGCTTGGGCCGCAATGCCGAGAGTAGAAAATGCGCCGAGCATGTTGGCGCGAGTTCCGAACCAGGCGGCGGCCGAGGAAGCGTTGGCCGTGTCCTCTGTTCCGAACATCGCGAGCATGATGAGCAGGCCGCCGATAGCGATGATGTTGTTGACCACCGGCGCCCACATGTACGGCCCGAAGTTTTCCCGTGCGTTGAGGATCTGCCCGAAGATCGTGTACATCCCGTAGAAGAACACCTGGGGTAGGCACCAGAACGCGAATAGTACGGTGAGCTTGTACCATTCGTCCGACATCGTGGCCGCGTAAAGTTTGACGATCAGGGGAGCCGCCAACGTGAGTACAAGCGTTGTCGCGCCGAGCACGACGACTGAAAGTGTCAGGAGTTTGTTAATAAACGCCTGGCCGTCGTCTTTCGATTCCTTCATTGCCCGTACGATTGCCGGCACCAGCACCGCGTTAACGAGCCCGCCCGCGATGATCATGTAGAGCAGTGTGGGGAGCTTGTTTGCCACGTCGAACGAGTTCGCCACCGGCGACTGCAGGCCGACTACCGCGCCGAGGAGAATCGGCGAGCGTACCATTCCGAGTAGCCGCGACGTGAAGGTGCCAAGGAACATGATGAGCGAGCTGCGCGCGGCTGACGTTCGAGGCGCCCTTGCGTGATCGTCGCCGACGACGGCCGGCATGGTCCCGGTGGAATCCGCAACTGGCACAGCGGTCGGCTCAGGATCGGTGACGGGCTGGTTAGCAGACGTGATGTCTGTCGTCGGCGCAGTGGTCGGTCTCGGCTCAGAATCCCGTTGCGTTCGCGGAATAATCGGTTCGGGACCGTGCCCGTGCCGTGACTGGTAGGAGGATGGTTTGAATAGCGACATTAAAAGCCAGTGTCCGTGGGCTCGGGGTAGTAATGACGTGTGCGGCGTAAGTGGTTGATCGCCGCCGCCAACCGGAAGAACCGGCGCTTTGGATGCTGATCGATTGCGTAGTCAAGCGGGTTGACTGTGTTCTTTCGAGCCTTCTTCACTCGCGCCAGTAATTCCGGATCGCGAATATATCGAGCGTTCGCAAGGAACGCAGGCATGATCGAAAAAATACCTTCTTGTGAAATTCGAGCAACGGCGTCGTTCCTCTCACCGAGGGCGTCAGCCGTAACAATCTTGGCCATGTCGATGCCGCCGACCTTGAGATAGTACTGGCCGCGGCCGATGCGCGGGTTGAGATCTAGCCAGTAGATGCGGCCATCGCGTGGGTCAATTTTGACGTCCATCGAGAAGAAGCCGGTAAGCCCCACGGCACGCACGATCTTCGGAGCCAGACGGGCAAGCTCAGCGTGCTCGCGTA
The DNA here is from genome assembly GCA_043426715.1 of Trueperella sp. GTDB lineage: Bacteria > Actinomycetota > Actinomycetes > Actinomycetales > Actinomycetaceae > Trueperella. The sequence continues at coordinate 3,255 of JBHWRK010000071.1, forward strand.
CGTAAATAATACCGGCGTTGCCCAGAAGGTCGGGCTGGTGGATGCCAAGTAGGACTTGACCAGTGCCAACCGCGGCGAGTGTGCCGTCCTTGTTGACGTAGCCGTTGACTACCCACTGCGTGGTGTCGTCGCCCGGAATGAGTTCCTGAACGATGAGCTCGATGCCAGCCGAGGCAACCCGCTCGAACAGTGCGCGGGCGTCGCTGTGCGTCTTAGCCACGCTCACCTTATTCAGGCCGTGCTGCTTGAATCGGAAGAAATCTCCACCCGTCAGCGGCTTGACGATGAGCGGCTCGCGTAGTTGGTCAATCAACGCCCACGATTCCGGGTTGGCAAGGTTGATCGTCACATGTGTGGGCGAGTGCAAGCCTAATAAATCGAGGATCCGGGCAAACTCCTCCTTGTCATTCGCGCGTGCGATTGCCTCGGGCGAGGCTTGTGGGAGGAACCAGCTAGGGAGTTGATCGTGATGTGCGGATGCGATTTCGAGTGGCTCGTCGAGATTACCGAGCAGGATCGGGGTGAGGCCAGGATGGTCGGCAGAGATCTGCTGGAAAATCGGTAGGAGGCGCTCCGGGTCGAGTAGCGCGCCCTTTTCTATGATACGCATTTCGAGGATTTTCGAATTGTCGACGGGTCCACGCAGAAAGTCGTTGATAACGAGCGAGCGGATCCCGAACGCCTCATGGAACAGGCGTGCGATCGAATATTCGGAGACATCCGCGCCCAAAATGACGGGCAGGATGGATGGCGTAGTCATGGGGACATTGTAGGTCAGGCACACGGGGCACGCGAACACGGCACCGATGGGGTTGGTCCCCGCCGGTGCCGTGTGGTGTAGCTTCGCGCTGCCTAGTTCAAGGCGATTGTGACCGGTGTGCCGAAGATTCCATCTTCGACTTTGACGGCTGTTGGAGTGGCGTCGGCCGGAATGTCGAACACGAACTTGCCCTGCAACGTATTGCCCGGGTTGATCTCGTCAAGGAGCCAGGCGCCGTCGAGGTAGATCGAACCATCCGAAGAGTACGAGTGCTCGCGGTCCTGTTCGTCGATGAGCGTCATCGAGTCCGTCCAGAACGTTTCGGCTTTCTTCCCGTTGTTCATGATCGATGCGTCAACGACGACGAATTGTCCCTGAGCGTCCGCACCGAAATATTCGCTTCCTACCGTGGTGAGCCCAGTGTCGAAGGAGTTGATCGTAATCGTGAAATCTCCCACCTCGACCGGGGTTCCCATAGTGGCCGCAGGTTCCTCAGTGGGCTCCTCCGCGGGCTCCTCAGCGTCAGGTGCCTCTGCGCTTGACTCGCCATCAGACCCATCTGCAACCTCCGTCGTCTCTTCAGCAGGCGTGGTGCTCGTAGCTGGAGCTACCGCGTCGTCAGAATCGTTACCACCGCCGAGTGCCGAGCCAAGGATGCCGATGCCAATAATGACGAGCAAAGCCGTAAGGAACTTGTGGCGTGCGAACCAGTTCTTCTTCGGTTCGTTGGGAGGAGGTCCGGGAGTGTAGCTAGTGTTGGTCATGTTGGTTCCTATCGTTGTGTGCTTGATAGGCCAAACACTATGTGGCTTGGCGCTCGGGGGACATCGGCTGATTGGCCACGGAAAATGGCCAACTGGACAGTGTGTCGAAGGCGCTCTTGACCAGTTGGCTGTGTCATCTGACAGACGGGTCCGTTACCTTATACACATGGGAAAATCATGGGTGATCAGGCTCGGGCAGACGCTGTGGACTGCCGTGAAGGTCGCCCTGGCTGCCATCATGGGAATCATCGGCGTCGGACAAACGTTCGATCGCCACCTCGATGTCGTGGGAGGAATCGTCCTGCTCGCCACGATTGGAGCGATGGTCGTCGTGGCCAGATGGCGGCGTCACACTCACCGGGGTGGGTGGATCCTGTTCATCATGCAGCTCCTTCTTCCGATAGGTCCGCAGGGCTCGCTGATCGTGACGCGCTTTGTGCGTACTCAACCAGTGCGGACCGTGATCGCTGGCGTAACCGTTTACAGCGTGGGTTTAGCCAGGCAGATCATCTGGGACGTGTGGGGAGGACCGGCTGAGGAATCGCTGCTCAGGAGCACCTCACCCGACGTTAACGGGTCAGTGCAGGCGGTCGTCACAGGCTTTATTCTTCTTTGGTTGCTCCCGCTTTTGGTGGGCGTGTGGCAACGTAGCCGCGATGCCACAGCGGTTGCGCAGAAACGGCTCCGAGATGAGGAATACGAGCGGCGTGATCTCCAACGAGATCGCGATCGGCGCGCGGAACGCGACGCCATGGCGCGCGAGATCCACGACCGGATTGGCCGGCGGCTCTCTCTTCTATCTCTCAACGCCGGAGTGATTGAAGTGAGCGCAGACGGCGATGATGAACTCGCTTATCACGCGCGTGCGCTTCGAAATGAAGCCGAGGGCGCCGTCGACGAATTGCGCTCGCTTGTTCGGGTTATGAGAGCGGAGGGTAGCGGGCCATTGGGAGCCTCGGGAGAGGCCAGTTCTATTCGTGAACTGCCCGCGCTTTTCGAGGCGGCGCGATTATCTGGTCACGATGCCACGCTCCGCCTCAACCTCCCGGACGACATGATAGGCGAGGGATCTGAAGTTGGGGCCACGGAGCGGGCCGTCCATCGGATCGTGGGGGAGTTACTGACGAATTCAATCAAGCACGCGGCAGGTGAGTCGGTGGTGGTGGAGGTGACGGGCGATCCGCATCGAGGCGTCACCGTCACCTCGCATAACCCCATGGCCGGCCCTAGCGGGGATGGCCGGGGAACCGGTCTGACCGGGATCCGTGAACGAGCAGAAGCGCTTGGAGGATGGGCGAATGCGTGGGACCACGCCGGACGGTTCCACGTGAGCGTATGGATGCCATGGAAGGACGCGAATCCGGGACGACGGCTGGTAAAATGACCGGCTGTGAGTATTCGAGTTTTGATAGTTGACGACGACGCCATGGTGCGTCAGCTTCTTGGCATCATCTTCTCGAAAACTGACGATATTGAGGTGGTCGGCGAAGCGGGCGATGCTCGCCATGGAGTGGAGCAAGCCATCGCTCACCGGCCGGATGTCGTGCTCATGGATATCGCCATGCCTGGAATGAACGGGATCGAGGCGGTACAGGAGTTACATAGAGCAATGGGGGACGGTGCGCCAGAGGTCGTGATGATTACGACCCTCGACCCGAATGACGAACCCCAACAGGCCTTCGAAGCCGGTGCTCGTGGTTTTCTATTAAAAACGGACAGCCCAGATCAGATCGTAGCGTCGGTCCGGGCAGTTCATTCTGGTGAAGGCTTCTTAACGCCCAGAGTGGCGCGCCAGTTTATTGACGAAATACGAGAAGTCGGCCAGAGCGGCGAAGAAGCCAACGCTCGCGCGCGCGTGGAAGCGCTGAGCGAGCGCGAACTCGCCGTTGGTAAACTGTTGGCTCACGGTCTGACGAATGCGCAAATCAGCGAGGAACTATTCGTCTCTGCCTCTACCGTGAAAAGCCATATCGCCTCGATTCAGACGAAGCTTGAAGTGGAGGGCCGCGTGCCTATCGCCGTCCAATTTGTCTTGGCCGGTCTAGTGAGCGAGTAGAGCGCTAGTCGATCGACGTGACGAACATGGACGATTCCTTCGCTTTCGCAAGGTCCATGACGTACTTGGGTACTTTTGGTGCGCGGGACAGTTGACGTCCAGACGTAGCCACCGAGAGCACACCCTCGTCCACGAGCCTACGCAGGTGATCGGCGTCGTCGATGAAGAAGGCTGAGACGCGCTCGGGCTCGGCGACGGACGTTATGTTCGCAGGCTCCGTCCTCGGATCGCCACTAGGCGCTCCGATCTTCGCGCGGCGCCAGCTATCGAAAAATTCGGGATCGTCGTCGTATGCAATGTATTCGACCACGATGATGCCGAGCCCGCCGTCCGCAACTGCCGCCTCGATTCCATCCTTCGTATTGAGAACGAGCGGCTCTTCGCCAGCAGAAGCCTTGATTTCCCACGTGCGAGCGCCGTGGTAGTCGAACCACGAACCTGCGTGCTTGTGGGAACCACCGCCGAACGTCTCGCGCAGCGTGGGAAGTGTCTTGAATTCGACGTACCAGGGAAACCAATCCGGATTCTTTCGCATGCGATAGCGCGCCGTGAACATCTGCTCGATGGCCTTCTGGCCGGAAATCGCACGGTGACGGAAGAGGTCGTTAGCGGAGACTTGGTCAAGCGCTTGGAGAGTTGCGCCAATGTACATGTCGGCTTCGGCCTTGACCGAGATAGGACCGGGCGAGAGCTTGTCCTGAGCGAGGCGGAGCACTTTGTTCAGGCCGGAGAGCGTGATCGTGAATCCGCGGGTGTGATCCGAATCTTCGAACGTGCCATCCAGACGCTCCACCATTTCTTTAGTGACCGCAACGTTGTCGGCCACCGGCGGGTGATCATCGAAGAGGCCGTCCCATAGGTTGTTGAGCACCTGTGAGCGACCGCGACCGGCAGGAGTGATCGTCTCCGGGCCGGATTCGGTGAGGCGAGAGAGCAAGTTGACGGCCTCGAGCTTCGAGGATGCACCAAGCTTGCCATCAACGCGCTGATTGAGGGTAGCGGGGGTGTGTTGAGTGCGTTCGCGGGCCACCATGGGAGAGACCACCGGGTGCGTCACAAAGTCGTACGCAAACTCGGCAAGTTCAAGGAGGTCGCGGTTCACCGTGTTGTAGCCCTCGTCGCGAAGTGCGGAACGCAGGATGTCGTTTCCATTGCCGTGGCGTTCATGAACGACGTCGGCCATACCAGCAACCGCAAGTGCAATTGGTTTGGGGAATTGCGTCCGATCCGTTACCTCGTAATGATCGACGTCGAGGATATCGGCAATTTCTTCGATAATCGTCCATGCTGCTTCCTGGCGATTTGGCATCGCAACCTCCCAAGTTGTCCTTGAGCCGGATTTTACCCCATGACGCACGTCACAGGGTGCTCGTTTGCCTATGGCAGTACGACAAGGTTGCGGAGCTGCCCTCAGCCTGTTGAGTGCGGCTGATAATGATCCGTCAATAATCGACTTATGCAGCGCGCCTGGGCTGATTTGCTCATCCTGCATTATTTTCACAGTGATTGTTGCCAGGCGGCGGCGACCCGCGCGATGAAATGATCGCGCGACCCAATCGCAACCGGGTCCCTGTCTCTTAGATCTCAAGCAAACCCAAGGCGTGAGCGTCCATCCGCACGAAATTCCCGCGGACGACTAGAGCCGCTTGGCGGACTCGATAGTATGGAGAATCAGCCTTATTTACGTCGCAACAGGAATGAAGGTGTATTGCACTGGCTGTTGAATTGAAGAATTTTGCCTCGCAGGTCGATGATCAGACCCTGAACCAGGTTCAGATGATCACTCGCTTGCCATTCGTGTACCCGCACGTGGCCCTCATGCCAGATGCCCATTTTGGGCTCGGCTCGTCGGTAGGCACGGTGTTCGGTACGGTCGGTGCGATCCTTCCGGCCGCGGTCGGCGTTGATATTGGCTGCGGCATGATCGGCGTTCTTACGCAGTTCACTGCCGAGGACCTCGAAGGTAAGGACCTGCGTCGTCTGCGCGACGCCCTCATTGATTCCATCCCACTCTCGCCTGGCAACTACAACAAGAAGGTCGACGAGGGATCAGCGAAGAGACGCGTGGCCGAACTTGAATCGCTGGCGAAGAAGAACCAAGTCGACCTCTCTCATTCCCCGAAGTGGCGCGTCCAGCTTGGTTCACTCGGAGGAGGCAACCACTTTATCGAACTCTGCCTCGATGAGAACGACAGGGTCTGGATGTTTCTCCATTCCGGCTCGCGCGGAGTGGGTAACAAGATTGCCCAGAAGTACATCTGGGAGGCCCAGAACTACTGCGGCAAGAACAACATTGAGCTTGAACACCGCGACCTCGCCTACCTCGAAGAGGGCACCGACGCCTTCGACTCCTACCTGAGAGACCTCGAATGGGCCCAGCGCTTCGCGTGGCTTAACCGCGAAGAGATGATGGATCGGTTCTCCGCACGTCTTAGCGAGTTCGTTGGGCGCCCGGTCGAGGAACTCGAACGTATCAACTGCCACCACAACTACACCGTGCCCGAATGTCACGGTGGCAAGGACGTCTGGCTCACGCGCAAGGGGGCGATCAAAGCCGACAAGGGAGTGAAGGGACTTATTCCGGGATCCATGGGTACGGCGTCGTACGTGGTTGAGGGCCTCGGGAACGACGACGGCCTACGCTCGGCACCCCATGGTGCCGGCCGCCGATTCTCTCGGCGCGAAGCCAAACGACGCTTCGACGAACACGATCTCGACAAGCGGATGAAAGGCATCGTCTACAGGCCCGGCAAGGCGTGGGTGGACGAAATTCCGGACGCTTACAAGGATATTGACGAGGTTATGGAAGACGCGTCCTCACTGGTGAAAATCCTCCATCAGCTACGCCAGATCGTGAACGTCAAGGGAACCTGACCCGCGCTCTATCGTTGCAACAGCTGTGTGCCCCGAGAGCGATCCTTTTGGACCGACCATAGGGAAACACACATTTGGGGTTTGGTTAGTCGATCAGCTCCATTGTGTTTGAGAACAGGGGCACCTTTGAGCGCAGCTTGCTCGGGTCAGCCGTCGGGAAAGCCCGAATTAATTGGCGGCGTTGCGCGAATCTGGTAGTTGCGTGACGATGTGTGATCCGTCCAGTTCTCTCCGCTGTCCTCAGTGCGATGAGGCGGTATCCGACGAACGGGCCACTCGGGATTCGCGAGTTACGCATGAGTCGGACGTCCGATAGGTTGGCAACGTTGTTTCCATCGTAAATCCACGAGATACCTGAATCGCCGTGGTCCGCTGTAAAAGTTCCGCCATGCCGCGTTTTGCCGTAGTCATCGTAGAAGATCGTTATGGCCCCGAATCTGCCGCTGATCTTCTGGCAGGTTTCCTGCTAGATCAAACGGCCCATGTATGGCTCGTACAGTTTTTGGGTGCCTCGACCCAGAAGTGGATCTCGGTGCTTTTCCGACAACTGTGGTGTCGGTTCTATGACGACAGAGCGACTAGTAAAAAGCTGGCATAGATAGCTGGCTTAGCTTAACCAGACCAATGCGGCGATGAACGCGATGACTATAATCGTGCCAATGATCGCCCACACTGATGCCCCACGGTGATTTCGCGGATCAAAGCGGTCGCGCTTATGCGGATCATGCTTGTGGGACATCGATTTCCTTTGAGGTGGGTGGTGGTCTCATTGTAGATGGCTAGGACGATCTTCTTCGCAGGTTCAAAGCGCGAGTTGAAGGTCGCCAGCGCATACGACCACGTGACTCGGCCGTCAAATGTTCGACGGCGTCCAAACGTCGATCGTTGTGACGAATACCGGGTTCCCATTCTTTAGCGCAACGAGCTTCAATGAGGACGGTATGAGACTCTCGCCCACGTCAGTCGGCTGGCAGTAGTAGCCGGTGAGCCGCCCATCAGAGATCCGCCCGCGAACCATGGAGTCGAACCGGTTTTTCTCCAGCGCCGCTGCGGCGGGCAAATAACGCGAGTCGGATTCGGCTTCCGAACCACCGAAGGCGGCAGGGTAGAGGTAGAACTTTACGAGCCGACCTTCGTCGACTAGGCGCTCCGCCAGCTCGCGAGTGGTGATTGTGGCGGGGTCGATCGATGGCATAGGAAAATTATAGGCCTTCGCGATCCGGTGATCTCGAAGGCCGTGGTGGCTCCGACCGGCGTCGATCCGGTGACCTTTCGATTTTCAGTCGAACGCTCTACC
>JBHWRK010000072.1:0-2725 GCA_043426715.1 Trueperella sp.
CCAGGAGGTCACAGCTGGCAAGGTGGGCGAGGAGCTCGCGGTGAACGACGACGACGTGCACCTTCCCCGCGCCGCTCGAATCATGACCGGCGCACCAGTTCCCGACTGGGCGGATTCTGTGGTGATTGTGGAGGACACCGATGCGCCACGTGGCGCATCGGACATGCCGCGCCGCGTGGTAGTTCATACGGCACCGAAGCCGCAGGCGAACGTGCGCTTCGCGGGCGAGGATCTCACGGAGGGTACCCGTGCGATACCAGCCGGAACGGTGCTGGGTCCGCGGGCGGTTTCGGCACTAGCTTCGATCGGCTATGGCGAGGTTGAGGTGACGCGCAAGCCACGCGTGGCGATTCTCGCCACGGGCTCGGAGCTTGTGCAACCGGGTGAGAGGCCCGGACCAGGCATGATTCCCGATTCAAACTCCACCCTGCTTGAGTTGCTTGTGCGCGAGGCGGGCGGCGAACCAGTGATCGTGCGGACAGTGGCAGACACCGCCGAGGAATTCGGCGACGCCCTGCCCACAGATGTCGATCTCATCGTCACCTCAGGCGGAGTCTCCATGGGCGCCTTCGACCCAGTGAAGGAATACGGACTCACACACGACTGGACGTTCGAAAAGGTCACGATGCAGCCGGGTAAACCACAAGGTCACGGCATGGCTGGCGACGTCCCACTCATTGCTCTTCCGGGAAACCCCGTCTCAGTCGCCGTCTCATTCCGGCTGTTCGTCCGCCCATTCATGGGGCGGCTTCTCGGTCAGCCCGAGGATCTCGTGGATGACGCGCCGGATTGTCCGGTCGCCCGCGCGGGCGCGTCGTGGAAGAGTTCCGCCGGACGTCGCCAATTTCTTGCGGCCAAACTCATTCCGGGAGCCGATGGGGACGTCGTCGTTCCCGTTCACGAACTCGGATCGGGTTCGCATCTCGTAGCGTCGATGCACGCTGCGGACCTACTTGCCGTCGTCGACTCCGACGTGACGCGGGTGCACGAGGGGGACCTCGTCAAAGTGATCACCTTTTAGCGGCCGTGGTAGCGGGCCGCGGGTGCAACGTCTATGAAAGTTGGACTCACGACGGCGTGTCAACAAGATGCGATCTGCCGCTGTAGTTGCGCAGAAGGCAACAGTGCGTGGTCACCACGCGGAAAAATCAGTGATCTTCGCCGCGCATCTGCTGTACGGCGTGCTCAAGCACAGGAATAATGACCTCCATGCCGTCCTTGACCGCACCAACCGAACCAGCGAGGTTGATGATGAGCGTGCGGTTTCTGCCAAGCACCATGACGCCCGCCCTGCCGCGCGAGAGCAGCGCACCCGGCACACCCTTCTCGATGCCCTTGGCCCGGATCGCCTCGGCGATGCCAGGAATGTCGAAGCGCAGAAGTGGGTCCATGGCGCGAGCCGTGTAATCCTGCGGAGTAATGCCGGTGCCACCAGTGGTGATGACGAGGTCGATCTCATCGTAGGAGACGTTTTGGACGGCCTCGGCGATGGCACGCACATCGTCGTGCACGATGCATGTTTCGAGCACTTCGACGCCCGCTTCCTCAAGGAGGCGAACAGCCGTAGGTCCCGAAATGTCTTCGCGTTCGCCGGCCGCACCGCGGTCCGATACCGTTACTACTGCAGCTTTGATATTCATGCCCCCAGCCTAAAACGAGTAAAGAATAAGTCAAGGACTTCTCAGCATTCGGATACATTTTCTTTTCACGCAGCACTGCACATTCCGGCGTAGGCTTGGGGTACGCCACGGCAGGGCGCAAACTGCCGTCACACGTCCTATCACCGGGAAGTGCAACAGCTCGGTGGCGCCTAGGGACCTACGTTGCGCATAGGAGAATACATTGAAAATCCGCACGATCACACTGGTTAGCGCGCTTGCACTCGCCTTATCCGTTGGGGCCTGTTCCAGCGGCGACGGCACAGCCGATAGCACCGATTCCGCCAGCTCCAGTAGCGAGCTGACAGTGTTCGCGGCGGCATCGCTCAACACCGCATTCCCGGAGATCGCAGAAGAAGTGTTTGCCGAGGACTACCCGGACGTGGAGGTGAATTTCGCGTTCGAAGGGTCATCATCGCTGGTGGAGAAGATGCAGTCCGGCGCTGCGGCCGACGTATTCGCCTCCGCGAATGTGGCCAACATGGATAAAGCCATGGAGTCAGATCTTGTCAACGAGCCAATGGAGCTGACGAAGAATACGCTCCGCCTCATCGTGCCCACCGGAAATCCTGCGGGCGTGACCGACCTTGAGTCCGCGAATGCGGCGAACTTCGTGATCTGCGCGCCACAGGTGCCGTGCGGCGCGGTCAGTGGCGACCTCGCCGCATCGAAGGGCGTGACGTTCACGCCCGTGTCTGAAGAGCAATCCGTGACCGACGTGCGCACAAAGGTGGAATCTGGCGAGGCCGACGCCGGCCTCGTCTACCTGACCGACGCCATGCTTTCCGGGGACCTCGTGGAAATTGTGGAGGTGGACGGCATCACCGATGTGGGCACCGTCTACATGATGGCCACCCTCAAGGAGGCCTCGAACCCGGAGGTCGCGCAGGCGTTCATGGACGCCGTCATGTCCGACGCCGGCCAAGAGATCCTAGCCACGTACGGCTTCGGAGATAAGTAAACTGCCTGGGCACCCAGCCGCTCGGCCACACCGACCTCGCCAAGCGCCCCGAACAACCCGTGATGCTCTCATGAAAAATCTTCGAGGAATACCCACCTGGTTTGCG
>JBHWRK010000073.1:0-4709 GCA_043426715.1 Trueperella sp.
GTCTGTTGGCACGCCAAAGTTATCCACCACCGAGAAAAACATTCCTAGCGCAATGGCGCACATCCGATCATCGCAACAAACACAGAGGTTCAGAAAACGAGATCCTGCCGTGGGATTGGCTCCTCGGACGCGAGCACGCTATTTGCGCACTCTCCAAGCGCGGCAGCAAGATGATCGCGATAGCGAATAGAACCTCGGTAACGATCACAACTCACTCAACCAAGATCGCCTCACCGAGGGGCAATCTCTCAATCATGAGCCAGGTTTAAGAACGGACGGCACGAACACGTGCGAATTGAAAAATTGCACGAATTATCGACATAAGAATCTTTCGCGGCTCCATGCCGCCTTCTTCGTCGCGGTTAACGCACCAGCCTAATTCATGGCCTTTCCTCGCTGTTCAGGCAGCGCGAACGCGGCAAACGCCGCCGTGGCAAAGGCGATTGAGAACACCGTGAACGCCAGAGCGTTGCCACCGATCCCAACGAACACGGGCGTCAGCAATGGCGTGATGATCGAGGCGATCCGGCCGAATCCAGCCGCTGCTCCCGTGCCGGTACCGCGCACGTTCGTCGGATACAGTTCCGGTCCAATTGCGTAGAGAGCGCCCCACGCGCCGAGGTTGAAGAAGCTGAGCATCATGCCGGCCGCAATGATCTGCCATGGCTCACCTGCTTGCCCATATAAAATCGCAGCAATAGCCGAGCCTGCCAAGAATAGGGCGAGCGTCCGTCGTCGTCCAATGACTTCAATGAGCCACGCAGCCGCGGCATAACCGGGAATCTGTGCGAGCGTAATAATGAGTGTGAATTCGAACGAACGCACGAGCGTGAAGCCTTGAGCGGTGAGTAGCGAGGGGATCCACGTAAAAGCGCCGTAGTACGAGAAGTTGATCATGAACCAAATCGTCCACAGGGCAATTGTACGCTTGCGCATCGAGGGCGACCAGATCGTCAGATTCTTTTCGGTCTCCGGAATGGCCGCCTCGTACTCCTCGAGTTCGTCTACCGAATCAACCGTCCGGCCGGTGTAGGTGTAGTCCGCACCTGCGGACGCTTCGTAGTCACGAACAGTCTGCTCCGCCTTGGCAAACTCGCCCTTCAACTCCTGAAAGCGCACGGATTCGGGAGTCCTCCAGCGGATCACGAGAGCATACAACGCCGGGACGGAGCCGATAAGGAATCCCCACCTCCATCCGTCGTCGTATGGAGCAACGACGAAGTAACCGATGAGCGCCGCCGCGATCCAACCAAGCGCCCAGAATGCCTCCAGCCAGACGATGACGCGGCCACGAATGTTCTTCGGCGCAAATTCGGAGACGAACGTTGAAGCCACCGGGAGTTCTGCTCCCAAGCCAAGGCCCACAACGAAGCGCAAGACGAGGAGCATACCAACACCGGTTACAAGCGCGGACGCGCCGGTCGCTACGCCGTACACAAGGAGTGTCAGCGCAAACACCATGCGCCGCCCGATTTTGTCAGCGAGCAGGCCCCCAACGGTTGCTCCAATAGCCATACCCACGAAGCCGATTGAGATGATCCACGAGCGCTCCGTGTCGGACAATCCCCACTGCTGCGCGAGAGCTGCGACGATGAACGAGATGAGTCCGACGTCCATAGCATCAAGCGCCCAGCCGATACCCGTTGTTCCGATAAGGTTGCGAAGTTTCTTCGTGAACGGAAGACGCTCAAGGCGTTCTCCTCGTGTGAGGAACTCGCCTCCCGAATTGGGATTGCTCATAGTATCTCCTTAAAAGCGATATTGGGCGCAACAGTGCATAGACTAAGTTAGTTGAAATAGTTGTCCCAAGGAGTGCAGTGACCCTTTTACGTATTGGCTGGGATTTCCTTTCGAGGAAGAAGGCGGCGTTCGGCGCGATCGTTGCACTTCAGATCCTCCAGGTACTTCTCAGCCTCGTGCTTCCGGCGATCAATGCGAAAATCATTGACGACGGCATCCTTCTCGAGAACGTCCCGCTGATTTGGCGCTTGGGCGGTCCCATGCTTGGCATCGCAATTTTACAGGTTCTCGCGATGATCGGCGCAATCTATCTAGGTGCTAAGACAGCCATGGAACTCGGGCGCGAATTGCGCGGCCGCACGTTCCGCCAAGTGCAATCATTTTCGGCGACGGATCAGCACAAGTTCGGTGCACCCACGCTCATCACCCGCACGACGAATGATGTGACGCAGGTGCAGATGGTCATCCTGTTGACATTTACCGTCATGATCATGGCTCCTCTGATGGGCTTTGGCGGCGTGTTCATGGCAATCCAGCAGAACGCGAAGCTCTCTTTACTCCTCGTGGTGGTCGTCCCCTTGCTTGGCGTGCTCATCATGCTCGTCATGCGAGCACTGGCACCGCGCTACCACATCCAACAACAACGCATCGACCGAATCAATACGCTCCTGCGCGAACAGCTCACGGGCGTGCGAGTCATCCGTGCCTTCGTCCGCCAAGATACCGAGCGCGAAAAGTTCCGCGAAGCGAACCACAACCTTCGCGACATTTGGCTCCAGATCGGCTTCCTGTGGGCGTTCATGATGCCTGCGGCGAACCTCATTATCGGAATCGCATCGGCCGTCGTCGTCTGGTTCGCTGGCCACCTCATTCAGGCCGGCGAGATGCAGGTGGGCGCGCTGACCGCCTACATCACCTATCTCATGATGATCATGATGGCCGTGATGATGAGCGGCATGATGGTCATGCTCTTCCCGCGCGGCGAGGTGTCTGCGAAGCGGTTGCAGGAGATTTACGACGTCGATCCTTCGATTAAGGCGCCAACTTCGCCTGTCGCTCTTCCTGCTGGGCCCCTCACCTTCGAACTGGACGACGCATGCTTGAAATATCCGGGAGCCGAAGAGCCTGTGCTCAGTGATATTAATATGACATTCGCTCCCGGCACCATGACGGCGCTTATCGGTTCAACAGGTTCGGGCAAGTCATCGATCATCAAGCTCCTGCCACGCATCATTGATGCGACTGGCGGCGAGGTGCGAGCCGGTGGCGTTTCGGTCAAGGACCTCGACCCAAAGGATTTACGCTCCCGCATCGCACTCGTTCCGCAAAAGGCATTCCTGTTTTCAGGCACCATCGCATCGAATGTGGCGGGCTCGTCCAGCGCCGAGGTTGCCGTGGATCCAGAGCGTGTCAAGCGAGCCCTTCAGGCCGCTCAGGCATGGGAGTTCGTCGAGAAGCTCGAGAAGGGTATCGAGGCGGAAGTTGAGTCGGGCGGCAAGAATTTCTCAGGCGGCCAACGCCAACGCCTCACAATCGCGAGGGCCATTTATCGTTGCCTACTCGACGAGACAGGTAACCGCCAAGCGGACCTACTCATTTTTGACGATTCTTTTTCGGCCCTCGACTTCATGACGGACGCTCGTTTGCGTGCCGGATTGCGAGACTTTGTGGGCGACATCGCTGTGTTCATCGTGGCCCAGCGGGTCTCCACGATCCGCCAGGCCGACCAGATTCATGTGCTCGACTCGGGCACCGTCGTTGGCAAAGGAACCCACGAGCACTTAATGGACACCTGCGAGACGTATCAAGAAATTGTTGCATCGCAGCTGAGCGCAGAGGAGGCAAGGTGAAGGATGGAGGTGGCCGCAGTCGCGGCGCGAACCCATACGCTAACGACGCCCGGGATGTAAAGGGTGCGCTAATGCGCCTTGCACGCATGTTGCGCTCCGAAAAACTACGCATTTTCTTAGCCGTCGTTCTCATGCTCTTCGCGGCACTCGGCACGACACTAGCGCCGAAGTTCCTCGGAGACGCCACGAATATCATCATCGATGGTACGCGTGCCGACGGCGTGGATTTCTCGGCGCTTGCTCGCGTGCTCGGCGTCGTCGCCGGTCTGTATACGGTATCGGCCATCACGAACTTCACAGCCGGAATCTTCATCCGGCAAACTGTTCAAAATCTTGGTTACCGGTTGCGCGAAGCGGCTCAGAAAAAGATTGATCGACTCTCGCTGTCGTGGCTTGATAGCCAGCCGCGTGGCGATCTGCTCTCGCGTGTGACCAACGATATCGACAACATTACACAGACGCTCATGCAGACACTCAACCAGGTGATCATGTCGATCTACATGCTGATCGGCATTCTGTCCATGATGATCTGGATCTCGCCGTCGCTGACATTCATGACACTCATTGTCCTGCCGCTTGGCATAGTGGCGCTCGTATTCATTTTAAAGAAGGCACGCCCACAATTCCGCTTGCAGTGGTCGAAGACAGGCGAGGTGTCCTCCATCGTGGAAGAGTCCTTCACCGGACTTGACGTTGTCACTGCCTACGGACTCGAAGGAGACTTCGAAGAAATTTTCGACAAGGCGAATTACGAACTGTATGAGGCCGGCTACAAGGGTCAGTTCCTTTCTCAGCTAGCTCAGCCCACCATGGGTTTTGTTGCGAACATGGGCTTCGTCATCGTGGCCGTCATGGGCGGCCTCCAGGTGATTAACGGCCAATTGACAATCGGTGGCATTCAGGCGTTCATTCAATATTCACGCCAGCTCAATCATCCGGTGTCCACACTCGCCTCGATGGCGAGCATGCTCCAATCCGGAGCGGCATCGGGCGAACGCGTTTTTGACTTCCTCGACACCGACGAGATGGAGCCGGACGCGAAATCGAACTATCGGGATCTTATTCCTGCGGACGACCTCGAGGGAACGATTGCATTCAATAATGTGGAGTTCTCCACAA
>JBHWRK010000074.1:0-8451 GCA_043426715.1 Trueperella sp.
ATTCTGCCAATCCGACACCGGGCGCATGCGGCCGTAGAAGAAGCGCAGAATCTCCGGCTCCTCCTCCCATTCAAGGCCACCGATGAGCGTGCGGTTGTCGTATAGCCATTCCACGCGATCGATCAAATAATTAACCTGAGAGAGGGTGAACACTCGGCGTGGCATCGCCAAGCGCACGAGCTCCATATTGGCCAATGGTTCCACGCCCTCGGCGTCGCGCTCCTCAGACATCGTGCCACGCTCCATGCCGCGAACACCGGACGAAATATACAGTGCGGCGTTGAGCGCGCCCGCCGGGTACTGACGCTGATCGATGTGGTCCACGAAATCCATCGCGTTCAGGTGCGCACCCAGGCCACCAGCGGGCTTCACCACCGGAATTCCGCGATTGTCCATCTCACGCACCGTGTACTCGATGAACTGCGGACCGTGGGAAATCATGTCGTAGTCCATGGTCTCCTCGAGCCCCACGGTGATCGCTTCCATCTCGCGCACGGACATGCCACCGTAGGTGAGGAAACCCTCGAACATCGGCACGAGCCCACGCATCCGCTTGTACATCTCCTCGTCACGGATGAGGATTCCACCGCCGCGGCCAAAACCAAGCTTGCGGGCCGAGAAGTAGAAAATGTCGCACGAATCGGCGATCGCGAGCGCAATCTCACGCACCGTCATATCCCTAGCCTGTTCTTCACGCTCTTTGATGAAGTACAGATTGTCCTGCAACAGCGAAGCGTCAAGCACAAGCGGCACGTCGAACTCTTGACAGATTGAGTACACCTCGCGCATGTTCTCCAGCGAGAACGGCTGACCGCCAATGAGGTTCGTGCCAGCCTCCATGCGCACCACCGGCACCGACGCATCAGACTCAAGCAGCGCACGTAACGCGTCCGTGTCCATATTGCCCTTGAACGGGTGGTTGACCGCCACGTCGATTCCCTCAGGACGCAAATACTCCACAACTTCGCCGCCGTTGGCAACGATGTGTGCCTTCGTCGTCGTGAAGTGGTAGTTCATCGGGATTGTGTCGCCATCATTTACAAGGGTGGAAAAAATAATGTTCTCGCACGCGCGTCCCTGGTGGGCCGGCAAGAAGTAGTCCATGCCGAACAGCTCGGTGACTTTCTCTTCGAGCCGGAAGTAGGTGGCGGAGCCGGCATAGGCATCGTCGGCATTAAGCATGGCGGCCTGCTGCTCCTGACTCATCGCGTTCACACCGGAATCGGTAAGCATGTCAAGGAAAACGTCCACGTTCTTAAGCAGGAACGTATTGAACCCGGCGTTCTCGATCGCGGTGAGACGGTCCTCGATCGGCAGCAGATTAAGTTTCTGAATAATGCGAACCTTGTGCATCTCCAGCGGATACTGCTGATTTCCGTAAAACGAGACGTTAGCCATGGGCGTGGAACTCCTTTGTCTGTGCCCAAACGGGCGAGTGTGATGCAAAACCCACCCTAGCAACGTCGGCCCATCACCTCGCGCGTGTCCAGATTCAGGCTCACGAGTGTTTCGACCAACCGATGGCAGAAAACCGTCCTTCGCCGCGGGCTGCCGGGCGGATGAACAGCAGTGCAAATTTCAACTTTACGGGAGTAGGCTGGGGCAATGTCGAATCTCGAACCGAAGCCGGAAGAACGTATGTGTGGCGGTCTGCGCGACGGCGTGACGGACGTCGGCGATCATGGCATCCAGCTACTTGAGCCTCGAGTTGTTCCGCTGGGCGGGCCGCGCGCGATGACGGTGTATCGCACTCTTCCGCAAAAGGCTCGATCCCTAGTAGGCGCATGGTGCTTTGTGGATTCGTATGGGCCGGATGACGTGGCCGAATCCGGCGGCATGAAGGTGGCGCGCCACCCACACACTGGGCTCGCGACGGTGTCGTGGCTGTTCGAAGGCAGGATCGACCACATCGACTCTGCCGGAAACTGGGCTCTGGTTCGCCCAGGCGAAGTGAACCTCATGAACGCTGGCACGGGCATCACGCATTCGGAATACTCGACAGCAGACACGACGACGCTTCACGGCATCCAACTCTGGTACGCGTTCCCCGATAGGTACCGATTCACCGAGCCAGGCTTGGATTGGTATCGGCCGGAGGAGATCTCGGGCGACGGTTGGCGCGCGAAAGTGTTCCTCGGCGATTTGCTCGGACAGAAATCGCCAGTCAAAACGTACATACCGTTGACCGGCGCGGAGATTCGGCTGGAGGCGGGCGCATCGATTGAGATCGACTTGAATCCTGGGCACGAACACGGCGTTCAGCAGATTACGGGCGCGGTGTTTGTAGACGGAGCGCGAGTTCCGGGCAACAACCTGGCGTACGTACCTCTTGGCACTCAGCGCGTGACGATCACGGCTGGTGACGAACCCGTGATCGCCATCTTCATCGGCGGCGAACCTCTTGGCGAGCAGATCCTCATGTGGTGGAACTTTATCGGGCGTACTCACGAGGAGGTCGCGATGTGGCGTAAGGCGTATCAGGTCGAAATGGGTTTCGAAGCGCCGGATGAGACGTCCCCGCTGGCTGGCCGCGCATTCGTGTCCGAGGGCAAGCCACTTGGCTCCGCGATCAATGGGCCGGAACTCGATTCGATGATCGGCACCGAGTACTCAGATGGCCGCGCGTTCCCTCAATTTGGCGCATTCCCACCCGATCAGCCAGATCCACTGCCCGCACCCGAGCTACCAAACGCGCGCCTCAAGCTTCGTGGGTAGATCGCCGTGGTAAGACCACGCGGCACCTCAGGCAACACCGTCGGCAGCCCACGCCGACCACTGACCACACGTGACGCTCTTCATGTAACCCAGACCACCGGCGTCGTTCCGCGTGTAAAATATTAATATCCCCACACTTCAATGAGGAAGGACAACATGTGGCTATTTACGTAATGACAGGTGGAAGCTCCGGCATCGGCGCTTCCATTCGTAGCCAGATTCTCGATGCTGGTCACGAAGTTTTCAACATCGACTACAAGGGTGGCGACTTCGAAGCCGATCTCACGACTGACGAAGGCGTAGCAGCCTCGATCAAGGCCGTCGAAGAAAAGTACCCCGAGGGTATCGATGTACTCGTGCTGAACGCAGGCGTTGGCCCGACCATGCCGGCCGAAAAAATCTTCGCTCTAAACTTCTACGCAAGCCGCGAGCTCGCGGAAGGTCTGCGCCCGCTATTGAAGCTGAAGCGCGGAAACTGTGTGATGACGGTGTCGAACTCGATCACCAACCAGACCGTCCGCCTTGACTGGGTGGATCTCCTGACGTCGATGCGTCGCAAGTCGCGAGGCCTCGAACTTGCGAGGTCGCTCGAACCTGCCCAGGCGCCGTCGGCATACGCCAGCTCCAAGCGCGCGCTGGCACGTTACATCCGCCGCGCCTCGCCATCGTGGGCAACGGACGGCCTGCGCCTGAATGGCGTGGCCCCCGGAAACACCACCACGCCGATGACGCAGAACCTCACGGACGCGCAGCGCGACTCCGCCTTGCTCATCCCAATCCCCACCCGCTACGGCACACGCGAGTTCCTTGACGCCGACGAAATCGCCTCGGCCATCAACTTCCTCGCCTCTCCAGCGGCGAGCGGAATCAACGGCCAAATCCTGTTCGTCGACGGCGGCATCGACGCGCTCATGCGCTCGGAAGTTTTCTAGGAGGAACCCATGACACTGCTCGAACAATTCATTGACCGGTTCCGTGCCGGAGACGCCAAAGGCCTCGCCGACCTCTTCACTGATGACGGCGTGCTACATGACAACAGCTGGAACAACGTCGGCCAAGACACCCTGCATCTCGTGGGCAAGATGGCTGTAGAAATGATGTTCCATTCCAAGTTTGGCTTCAACCGCGGGCCCTTCCCGATTCACGCCGTGCACTACACAGAGCCGAACATCGCGTGGTATTACATCCAGATCAGCGGGCAGGTTGTGCCTGTGATCGCTTACCTCAATTCTCAAACTGAGGACGGAAAGATCGACCGCATCAACATCCTGCATCTGTAACAGCGGGCTGTCCGGCAGCACCGAAAAACTGTTGAAGGATATCGTGAAGCCTTCGCTACGTGGCGAGGCTGACCGATATCCTTCAACTCTTTTACCCGGCTATCTTGCCGACGACAGATAAGTCTGAGACGGATGAGTGAGAACTTTTCTTCCACCCTCCGTGCCAAATTTACTGGTAGCTCCAGATAGCCAGCTCGGATGGTGGCACGGTCTGGTCACTATCGCCGTGGGACATGACACCTGGAGCAATTTCCGATTCGAGCACACATGGCGCCTTATCGGCGTCATGGTGCTGGCTGTATGAATGCGTCAACTAATTGCGCCAGTGCCACCGAGCCTTATTCAGGTGAGACGCCCAGCAAATTCAGCACAACGTCAACGAATACCGGATCATCGTTAATAGGCGCCACCCGAGCGTAGGTGCTACCACCGGATGCTTTGAAGGCGTCCTGATTTTGGATGTCGAGTTCCTCGAGAGTTTCAATACAGTCGGCGACGAAACTAGGGGTTGCGACAAGCACGGAGGTCACGCCTTTCGATGGCAAGCTTGCCATCGTGTCGATCGTTGCCGGGGTCAGCCACGCACCGGGACCAAACTTAGACTGGAACGTCGTCATCACCGGTATAGGTACATCGCGTTCGGCGAGGGCATCTGCGATCGCCTGGCTCGTGGCCTCGCACTCGGCGCGATAACCTGCAGGGCGGTGGACCTTGCGGTTGGGAACGCCGTGATAGGAGAGCACAACAAGCTGGGCCTTACTCCTATCCGGCTGCGAATCAATAGTCTCGGCGATCTGCTGGGCATGCCAGTTCACGAACGCCGTCTCCGTCGGCCATGCACCGATGACTCGCAACGTCGGCATTTCAACACGACCGTGGAAGAACTCGTGAACTTGATCGGCGATGGCACCCGAGGAGCTCGGCGCCCACTGGGGGTACAGCGGCAGAACAGTTACATCCGTAACGCCCTCCGCGCGCATTTGCTCAAGAGAGTCCGCGATCGAGGGCTTTGTGTACGTCATTGCGTATTTGACGTTCCACTCGGGCAACGCCTCGGCCAGCATGTCCCGCTGGCGCTTCGTGTACACAACCAATGGCGAGCCCTCGTCAGTCCAAATCATGTCATAGAGTTCGCCTGACTTCTTCGGCCGCACACGCAGCACAATTCCGCGCAGAATCGGCTGCCACACCGCCTTCGGAAAATCGATCACCCTCGTATCCGAGAGAAAGTCCCGAAGGAACGCGCGCACATCGGCAGGTTCAGGGCTGTTGGGCGACCCGAGATTGACGATAAGAAGTCCACGCATGGTCACCTATCCTACCTGCCTGATCTCCGCTCTCCGGTCGCGAGAGCATAGCGGCCACCTAAACGGGTGCATTCACATGCAAAAGCGCGCCGGCTCGGATTCCTCCGGACCGGCGCGCCAACGTCGCTACAGTGAAATCACTTCGAGAAGATCTCGTCGATCTTCTCCTTCAGCTCCGGGGTCAGCCTCTCTAGAGCATTGAGCGCACCGAGGTTTTCGTTAAGCTGATCGACCGAGGACGCACCAAGAATCACAGTCGACACATTCGGGTTTGCCGCCGTCCATGCCAGGGCCAACTGCGCCGTAGACACGTCGAGCTCCTCCGCGATCTGCGCGAGCTTCTTCACCTGATCCGCGCTTTCCTTCGCGGAATCAACAAGAGCTCCATGGCCCTTCAGGGTCGCACGTGAGCCTTCGGGCGCGCCGTCTGCGTACTTTCCGGTCAGGATTCCGCCAGCGAGCGGGCTCCATGTGGTCAGGCCAAGGCCGATGTCCTCGTAGAGGCGCGCATACTCGTCCTCAACACGCGTGCGGCTGAGCAGGTTGTACTGCGGCTGTTCCATCACGGGCTTGCGCAGGTTGCGCTTGTCCGCAATCTCCCACGCCGCGCGAATCTCATCCGCACTCCACTCCGATGTTCCCCAGTACAGCGCCTTGCCCGACTCGATCATGTCGCTCATCGCGTACACGGTCTCCTCGATCGGCGTGTTGGGATCGGGGCGATGGCAGAACACGAGGTCCACAAAATCGAGACCGAGGCGTTCGAGCGATCCGTCAATCGCCTGCATGAGGTATTTGCGGTTAAGCGTGTTCTGCATGTTCGGCATATCGCCGTTGATTCCCCAGAAGAACTTCGTAGAGATCACGTATTCGTGGCGCTTCCAGCCAAGCTCGCGAATGGCTTCGCCCATGATTTCTTCGGACTTTCCGCCCGCGTAGACTTCTGCGTTGTCGAAGAAGTTCACGCCAGCTTCTGCGGCGGCTTGGAATTGTTCCTTGGCCACCCCAGTGTCCACTGAGCTTCCGAACGTCACCCACGATCCGAAGCTAAACTGCGAAACCTGCAGACCCGAGGATCCGAGGCGGTTAAAAGGCATCTTTGGCAAATTAGTCATGATTCCACGTTACACCCCGGCTACGAGGCGTGCGCATATGACAGCCGAAAGCGAACGACGACGGTCGGTGGCGGTGAAGTCGCGCACTATGGGCACTTCGGCACAGATTCGAGTAGGTAAGAGCGAGTATCGTTGCACGGGCGAATAACTACTACGCATTGAATTCAGGGAGTTATGAAGAACAAGCTTTTTGCAACAGTTGCCATTGCCGCGCTTGCACTTTCCGGTTGTTCCGATTCGACCGGTGCAGCGGACGAGCCCACTGCGGACACGACCGTCGAGACCACCAACAGCGCAACCGCGACCGAATCCGAAACCGACGGCCCGTCGCTGCACGGCACGTACAACTCTGTTGACGAGCTCAAGGCCGCAGTCGAGGACGCTGGCTACGCATGCAACGCACCCGAGGAACTTGGCTGGAATCAGATCTCGTGCGACGGTGTTGACGTTCTCGCAGTCTTTGCCAACCCCGGCTCCGCATCCGCTTACGTACATAAGGCCGAGGCTACTGCCGAGAAGGCTTTCGCCGTTCTGGCTGGCGACAACTGGATTGTCAACGGAGAAGAAGCCGATCTTGAGCAGCTCCAGGCTGAGCTCGGTGGCGAGGTTCAGACCTACGAGGCCGCGCCGGTCGAAGACGAGGACGCTTCCTAAGAGTATTGACGAGATCGCCGCGGGCGCTCGGATAGAAACGGACGTGGAGCCAATCTGCGTCCGTTTTCTTTTGCTCTTTTACTAGCTAATATCGGCAGGGCTTTCGCTCTACGGTCGATTTTGTTAATAAGCCTGGCCATTTGGTGGTCGAATCCGCGGACGGAAAAGTTAGCATTTTCGATCCATGCGCCGGCGCTGTCTCGAGAAATTCGCGAGGCGGCGTCGTTTTGTTTGCGCGCGAGAAACTAGTCGATGGGATAGCCCTGAACGAGGCCCTCCGTATTCGGAATCCAGCCGAGCGCGGGCGCAACGTGTTCGGCGAAGTTTTGCAGGATGCGCAGGTTTGGCTCAACGCCGAGTTGGTTCGGAATGGTGATCATGAGAGTATCCGCGGCCGCAATGGCGGGGTCGGCCTTAAGCTGGTCGATGAGCACGTCGGGTTCGGCAGCGTACGTGCGGCCGAAGGTCGTCTTTGTAGCGCCCTCGATGTAGCCGATCTGGTCTTCACTCGAGGCGAGAAGTCCGAACTGCTTTTGGTCTTCCTCGGAAACGATCGGGAAGATCGACCTAGAGACGGACACGCGCGGCGTCCAGGTGTGTCCGGCTTCCTTCCATGCTTCTCGGTAGACGCGGATTTGTTCCGCTTGAAGCTCGCCGAGTGAACTACCGTCTGCTTCGGAGACCAAGGTGGACGACATGAGGTTCACGCCATCGCGGGCCGCTTGCTCGGCAGTCTTATTCGTGCCGGATCCCCACCACACATGCTTGTCGAGTTCCGGGGAATTCGGGAAAATCGGCAGGGACGTTCCCGGCTGGTACATGCGCGGGTACTGGTCTTCGAGCGGTGCGGCCTCGGCGATTCCGTACCCACGGATCGCAGCCATGAACAGCTCAAACTTTTTGCGAGCCATATCAGCGCCATTCGGAGCCTCACCCGTGTAACCGAACGCCTCCCAGCCCTTCTTCGCAGGCTCCGGCGATCCGCGGGAAACGCCGAGCGCTAATCGCCCGTCCGCAAGGAGATCGAGGGCCGCCGCTTCTTCCGCGAGGTAGAACGGGTTTTCATAACGCATGTCAATAACGCCGGTTCCCACCTCGATATTCTTCGTGGCGCCAATAATTGCTCCCAAGAGCGGCATCGGCGAGGCACCCTGCGGAGCGAAGTGGTGGACGCGGAAATACGCCCCGTTCACACCAATCGCGTCGGCCGCCTTGGCAAGTTCGAGCTGGGTGTGGAGGGTATCGCGCGCATCCATGCCTTGCTGCCCGGCAACGGCATGGTGTCCAAAACTGAGAAATCCAAAAGCCTTCATAGTTGAAGCTTAAATCATTTTGCTATGAGACGGTAGAAAAGCGTCTCGCCGCACATATAAAAGTAGA